>VEQL01000002.1 GCA_018883245.1 Chthoniobacterales bacterium | reverse complement strand
GAGGTGGCTAGGGAGGGAATCGAACCCCCGACACGAGGATTTTCAGTCCTCTGCTCTGCCAACTGAGCTACCTAGCCGTTGTCGAAAATTTGATACTACGCGGCGCGGCCTGCGGATCAAGTTTTTGCCACCGTCGGTGCGGTGGTAGTGCGATGGTATTCCTTGTATTGGTAATACGGGTAGTCGGAGCTTCCCATCTCGGCGCAGTTGTAGATCAGGCCGCGGACATTGACACCGCGCACGGCCAGGAGCTTGAGGGAGCGGATGAACAGTCGCGCGGAGGTGAAGCGTGCGCGGACCACAAAAAAGACGGCATCAACCAGAGGCGCCATGGCACTGGAGTCGTCGGCTGCCAGAACCGGACAGCTGTCGATGATGATGTAGTCGTAGCGGTCGTGGAGTTGCGACACGAGCTTGGAGAAGTTTGCGCTGGGCACGGGTTCGGTTCCCGCCGCGAGGGCCTTTCCACGCGGGATGAAGGAGAGATTCGGGATCTGAGTGGACACGACAGCCTTTTCGTAAGTCGATTGCTCCTTGAGTATCTCGGCCAAACCCGGCTCGCTCTGCACGGCAAAGTGGCGATTGAGGCGGCCTCGACGAAGGTCCGCATCGACCAGCAATGTCTTCGACCCTGCGAGCGCCATAGTGACGGCAAGATCCATCGCCAGCGTGGATTTCCCCTCGCCCGGGATGGCGCTGCTGACGAGAAAACTCTTCGGGTTGTAGTCGCCCGCCGGCATGAAAAGGATACTGGACCGGATGTTGCGGAACGACTCGACGAGAATGTGGCGCTTGTCGTTGGTCTCGAGCACTTGCATTTCCGAGGCTTTGAGTCGCGGGATAAGGCCGACGACATCAAGCTCGGAGTGGGCCTCGAGTTCCGAGACGGAAATGTAGCGGTCGTCGAGCTTCCCGATGAGCAGAAGAATGCCGAGTCCCACCGCAAAGCCTCCCAGACCGCCCATGAGCAAGGCGCGGCCGAGATCGGGTCGCACGACCGATGGCGGCGTGCCGTATTCCATCACCATCACGACGTCCTGGTCGATGTTGCGGTTCACATCGACACTCTGAACGCTGGCAAGCAGCTTCTCGTAAAGGCCCTTGAGTCGCTCGACCTTGCTCTTGAGGCGCTCGTATTCGCCAAGACGGCGGCTGAGATCGAGGGCCTTGACCTCCCACTCTTTGACCGATGCCTGGATGTTTTTGATCTGAACGCGGAGAGAGTCCATCTGCGAAGCAAATTGCTCTTTGGTTTGTCCCTGGAAAATTTCCATGAGCCGTTCTTGCATGGCTATGCGCTGGCTCAGCTCCGCCATTTTCGGGTGGCGGGGCTTCAAATTGACCCCCATTTCGACAAGTTGCGCGCGCAGAAGCTGGAGTTCCTGGCGGGCCTTGAGGTAGTCGGCCGCCGGTCCGAATCCGCGCATGATCGAGTTCATGCTCTCGGGCTCGTTTTTGGCCATGGCTTCCACCCTGTTCTGGCGCTCGAGGTTTTGTTCGAGCGAGAGCGTCTCGAGCAGCTGATATTCGGTGTTGAGATTGGCAAGTTGCCGGTTGAGTTGCGCGAGGTATGTTCCTGCGCTGTTGCCTTCCTCCTGGAGAAAAACGACGTTGTTTTCCTTCTGCCAGTTGAGCAGCTCGTCCTCGGCTTTGCGCAAATTTTTCTCCAAATCCACGACTTGGTCGGTGATGGCGCTCAATGTGACGTCTGATTTGTCCGAGCGCATTGATTTGCGGTAAGCGATGTATTCGTCCATCACCGCGTCGAGGTAGGCTTTGGTCTGCTGGGGCTGCAGTCCTTGCGCCGAGACGGCGAAAATCGAGGTCTTCGGCAAAATGCTGGCGAAGAGTTTGACCGGGACTTTTTCCAAGTTCGGATTGAGCGCCATCACGCGGGCATCGGCGCGGCGGGCGACTTCGCTGCTCTGCAGCAATTCCAGTTGCGTGCCGAAAAAGTTGGCTGCCTCCTCGTTGTAAACGGCGCCTTCGGGCAAGGCGATTTTGCCGGACACCATGAGACGTCCGTTGGACTGGTATTGCGGGGGCGCGCTGAGCACCATCCATGCCTGCAGGCCGAGGCCGATGGCGGTGGTGAGGAGCGGGATCCACCACCAGTTTTGCAGCATGTATTTGTAGCGCTGGAATGTGAGCTGCAGGATTTCGGCGCGCTCGTGCTGCTGCGCGCCTGCCGGCGTGGTGATATCGGAGTAGGTGGCGGGCATGACGCTAAAAATTGATCATGCGCTCGGGCACGACGATGAGATCGTTGGGCTGAACCTCGACATCAAGTTCGGGACGACCTTTGTCGATGATCTGCTTCACATCAACGATCATGGTTTCCGTGAACCCGTCGGGCCTTGTGCGCGTCAGTTTCACTTTGCGCTGATTGGAAAAATCTGCAAACCCGCCAGCCCGAAGAATTGCTTTACTGACGGTGAAGCGCTCGTTGGGAGGGATGTCTTGAGGACCGGCGCCGTTGACAGCGCCGGTGACGTAAATGCGCCCTGGCGAACGCTGACCTTCCATGTCGAGACCGATGATCACCGTGGCATTGTGATAATAGTCGCGCTCGAGGAGACTCTTCACCTCGTAGGCAAGCGCGCGGGGCGTCTTGCCGGCGGCGCGCACGCGGCCGATGTAAGGAACCTCGATATCGCCCGAATCGGTGACCTGCAGACTCACGGCGGGATCCCGGTCCTCGACAATGCGGAAGTTGACCACGTCGCCACGCGAGAGCGGACGCCCGGAGTCGAGGACATCCATGGATACGGTGGCCGAGACGGCAGCCATTCCAGCGCGGGCAGGAGGCGTCTCGGGCATTGGCGGCGGCGGCGTGCCGACCGGCGCACTCGGGGCGAATTGCGGGGTTACGTTTTGCTGCGCGAAAACGCCCGCGGCAGGCAGGGTCAGCGCCGCGGCGGCGAGAACAAGGCGCCAGCCGAAGCCGACGCGAATGCGCTTTTTGTGCATGGATTAAAAATGGTAGGTCGCATTGAGACCAAAGCGCTGTTGATTGTATCCGTCAAATGAAACTGTGGAACCTTTGGCGATCACGCCGTAGTAAATGTTGAAAACCCAGTGTTTGGTGAGCTGGTAGCTGAGGGAAAGCGTTCCCCCCACGCGGTTGAAGTCCTCTGAGTTCGGGCCGGGCGACTCCACGCCATCTTCGTAGAAGGCGGCCCCGCCGAGCGACCAGTCCTTGAAGAGCAGCCAGTTGAAGCTGTAGCGCACGAAGAAGAGCTGGGCGTAGTTCGACTCCACACTGGGAATAGCCTCGAGGCCGGTCGTGACGCGATGGCTGAAGAATTTGTTCAGCGTGTGGTCGAGGTTGAGGTAGTAATAAGGATTGCTGTAATTGCCCGTATTGAGAGGGTTGTTGCTCTCGTTGAAGTCGGTGATTTGCCAGCCGACGCCGGCCATCCAATCCACATAGCGGGAGATGTTGCCCGTGGCAAAAGGCCCGAGGGTATAGTTCACATTGTTGTTCAACGCGTTCGAACCGGGCGCGGAGCCGGCTGTATATACGGAGAATGTGGCGGAGCCTTCGAGGCCGAGGCGCAAATAAGGAAGCACAAGGAAAGATGCGTTGCCGAAAACCTGGTTCGAGACGCGGTTTGTGTAATCGAAGGTCTCGTTGATCGCGTATTGGATAAAGTTTGAATATCCAAGCCCCAGCTCCACGTCGTTCAAATCCCAAAGCAGGTCGATGCCAGCCGTGTTGTTGAAAATGGCGTAGTCCGTGGCGTTGGAAACCGTTGCGTTGTCGATCGGGTTCACGGAGATGCTCGGCCGCTCGAACAATGTGATCATGAGGTTCGCCTCATTCACGTAGATATTGAAAAAGAACTCCGTGCCCGGATCGATGATCAGGGTCTGACTGCCCAAATCGGGATTATTCAGATAATACTGCCAGCCGAGTTGCACGTTCATGCGCAGCTTGTTCATCTTGGTGATGGGCCAGTAAAGCCCCACCCCCACCCTCGGTGTGAAGACGAAGTCCGCGATGGGATTTTCCTCGGAGAGATTGACGTTGGTGTTGTATTCGGCGCCCACCCCCGCATTGAAAAGCATTTTGACCGGCCCGACTTTTACGTTGTAGCGCGAGGCTGGGATCGTGGAAGCCGCGATTGGATTGGCCCCGCGCTGCATGCCCAGCGATGGGCGGGCAATGTCCTGTGCGAAAGCCGGAACTGCATAAAGCAGAATTGCTCCAACAAAGAAACAGTTGCGGACAGTGGTCATCACAGGAGGTTAGAGCACTCTACGGGGCAGTGAGGGCAACAAGTATTCTCATAGGAATTTGGCACCCGACACAAGAGCAAAAACAAAATTTGTGTCGAGCAGCTGGCGGGCGGAGCAAAAGCCTCACGGCAAATTGGGAATCAAGGTAGCAGGGCGACTACGAAGACCATCGAATCCCCCAGCATCACTCCACGGGAGCGACCGGCATGGGTTCTGCGGGCGGCACGGCCGTGTCGTCCGTCGCGCCCTCATGCAGGCGCGCAACGAGGCGTTGGTTCCACCACCCAAGAATCACCAACGCGGCGAAATAAAGCGTGTAGCGGTTGACAGAAATCGGCCCCGCAGTGAAGTCCAACCGCCCCACGGCATCGAGCAGTGCACCCCAAAACATGGGGGCAAAGCCCAAGCCGAGGCCGGAAACGACGGTAAACAGTGCAAAAAAATGGTTGCGTCCCATCACCGGGACACTGCCCAGCAAAATGCGCGTGCTGGAAACACCGAAAATCGCACCGGCCACGCCGCCCAGAAGATTCAACGCCCCGACCAGCCAAGGCCGGCACGGAAGGATACCGCCCGCGAGCAGCAGCCATCCCGCGATCACGGCAATCATCAAATGCATGGCGCGGCGCAGCCACGGCTTGCTTCCGGTAGCATCCAGGCTCGGTGCCGTCACGGCCAGCCCCGCGAGTGCACCGGCGAACGAAAAACTTCCCAGCAAAAGGATGGTGCTTTCCGCGAGCTTGGCCCGGACGATCTGGAACTCGACCGTGAAAACCCCGAGGCTGCCGATCATTGCCGCATACATCGTGCTGAACCAGAGCAAGCGGGCGAACGGCGGATAACGCAGCATCGCAGCCCACGGAACGGCGATACCCGACCGGCGCATTTCTTCGTGCGAATGGGCCTCGGGAATGCGGCGGATGAACCACAGGCTCACGAGAGCGGCAACGAAGCCGATTCCGAATACCGCTGCGTATTCTCCATCCTCCACAGATCCCGCCATGATCCACGCCGAGACTAACAGCGCTGCAAGGCACCCGAGGTGCATGAAAGCATGGTCGCGCGAAAGAAACCGTCCGCGCATGTTTGCGGGCACGAGAACAGAGATCCACGGCAACCACGCGCCCGCAGCGAAGTTTCGCAGCAGGCTGAAAAAGAAAAGCGCACCGAGCAGCAGCGTGAGCCGCCAGCCCGCGCTCAGACCCGGCACCAAAGGGAGCAAGGTGACCGCGAGTGTGAAAAATGTGCGTGCGCCCCACCCTGCCAACACGAAACGCTTGTAGCCCGCGCGGTGCAGGAAGCGCGCCGCGACGAGTTGCAGAACCGTCAGCAGTGGCGTCAGCGCCGCGATGGTTCCCAAGACAAACGACGAGGCGTGCAGCGACTTGGCGAAAAGAATAACCGGGCCGCCGAGGATAATCTGGAACGAGAGGGCGTTGAAAAAACTGAAGCCGTTGACATTGAGCGAACCCGGCGGATAACCGGACGTGCCGAAGAAGCGCATCGCGGCCGAACCTCCGTCAGGCCTCCGCCCGCGGCTTCAAGTGCGGGAACAAAATGACTTCGCGGATCGAGTCCGCCCCGGTCAGCAGCATGACCAGCCGGTCGATCCCCATGCCCATGCCTCCGGCCGGAGGCATGCCGTGCTCGAGCGCCTGCAGGAACTCCTCGTCGATCTTGTGCTGTTCGCCCCCGGATTGCTCGAGCAGCCGCTGCCGCTGGATCACCGGATCGTTCAACTCCGAATAACCGGGCGCGATTTCCTGCCCGTTCATCACGAGCTCGAACACGTCGAGCACGGAGTCGTCCTGTGCATTGGCTTTGGCCAGCGGGATGAGTTCCTTCGGGCAGTGGGTGACGAACACCGGATCGATGCTCTTTTCCTCGACCAACTTCTCGAAAACATGCTGCGTCACCTCGTAATCCTCGGTGCAGTGCGAGATGTCGAGGCCGAGTTCCAGCGCTCGATTGCGCCGGCCGGACGCGTCGCGCGCAAACCAGCCGGGCTCGGCTTCCTCGACCAAGTCGCGGTATCCAGCACGGCGCCAAGGCCGGGCTAGGTTGATCACGCGCGCCACATCGCCGTCGCCGTCGCGGTGTTCGATTCGCAGCCCGCCGCAGACTCTCTCGGCCACGCGACAGACGAGTTCCTCGACCAGTTCGGCCATCATTTCAAAATCGGCGTAAGCCCAATAAGCCTCGAGCATGGTGAACTCGGGATTGTGGCGCCGCGACACACCTTCGTTGCGGAAGTTGCGATTGAGCTCGAACACTTTGGTGAAGCCGCCCACAAGCAGGCGCTTGAGGTAAAGTTCCGGCGCGATGCGCAGATAGAGATCCAGACCAAGCGCGTTATGGTGTGTCTGGAAAGGATTGGCGGCCGCCCCGCCAGCCACCGCCTGCATCATCGGCGTTTCCACTTCGAGAAAGCCACGCTCCTCGAAAAAGGCACGGATTTCGCGGATGATGGCGAATCGCTTGCGGAAGATTTCCCGCGCGTGCGCGTTGGAGATCAGATCGAGGTAGCGCTGGCGGTGCCGCGCCTCGACATCCTGCAATCCGTGCCACTTTTCCGGCAATGGGTGCAATGATTTGGAGAGCAGTTCGAATTTATCCGCCTTGAGCGAAGGTTCGCCGGTCTTCGTGGTGAAGCATTCGCCTTCGACGCCGACAAAATCGCCGATGTCGAGCATGCCATAAACCGCGAGCCCCTTGTCGCCGATCGTCTTGTCCTGAAGATAGACCTGCATCCGCCCGCTATGGTCGCTCAAATCGAGAAAGTGGCTCTTGCCCATGTCGCGGCGCGCGGTGACCCGGCCAGCCAACCGCACCTTCCTGCCCTCCGAGAACGAAGCACGAACATCTCCCACGTCGCCCGTGACGGGAAATGCCGCACCGTAAGGCCGCATGCCACGGGCTTCGAGTTCCTCGCGCTTTTGCAGGCGCACTGCAGTCAGACTGTTTGCATCGCTCATCAGAATGGAAAGGATGCGATCGCCCGAGCCCGCGGGCCAGACGAAATTGCAGCACCGCACGAATCGGCGCCGCCCCGGACGGCATCTCGCAGCCACAAAAGACCTGCATTCCTTGACACACGCAATGCTGCATTTAGCGTAGCCGGTTTCATGACGTCATCCGGCGAGAGCAAAACCCGCCCGCCGCGGCATGCTTGGAAAAGAAACCCCGTCTTCCGCTTCCTCGCATCGCTGCAACTCGCCGTCATCCTGCTGGCCGTTCTCATCGTCATGAGCATCGTCGGCACGCTTGCCGAGTCGAAGTTCGACGCCGACACCGCGCGCACGTGGATTTACGAGGCGCCGTGGTTCAACCTTTGGCTCGCTCTTCTCGCGGCCAACCTCGCTTGCAGCGCGCTGATGAGGTGGCCATGGAAAAAGCACCAGACCGGATTTCTTTTGACCCACTTGGGCATGATCGTAGTGATGATCGGGGCCGTGATCGGGCAGATCTGGGGCATCGAGGGCACCATGACGCTGTTCAAAAAATCGCCTCCCGACAACGCGCTTGTGCTGCAAAAGCGCCAGATCACGATCCGCGATCCTGATGCGCGACGTGCGGTCATGGTCCAAATCGGCCGCCAACCGCTGCGCGTGCGCGACGGCCGCCCCGTCGAGTTGTGGACCACGCCCGGCGGATGGAAGGTCGAGGCGGTGGAAAGCTCGCACCGCTTGCTTTCGAAGTTCGAGCCCAGCGCTTCGCCGGACGGAAAAGCGGCGGCCTTGGTCCGTCTGCAAACCAAGGCCATGGGCCAGACCGTCGAGCAATGGTTGCTGGCCGGCAATCGCGATCACTCGCGGCTGGATCTCGGCCTGGTCACCGTTGATTTCACCGACTCCGACTCGCCCGCCCCCGCCACAGGCGCGGCCAATCGCGCCATTGTTCGCACCGAGCGCGACGGATCTCTCGCCGTGGAGATATTCATCCGCGGACAACGCCTTGCGCAAAAAACGCTCGTCGCGGGCCAGCCTCTCGCCACGGGCTGGGCGGATTGGACGATCGAAGCAGTGAAAACAATTCCATCAGCCGTTCCGGGATTCCGTTTTGCGCCGGTTCCGGAAGGAGAGCCTGCACCCGCGGGCCAATCGCTTCTCGACGGAATTCTCGTGCGCGCCTCGCAAGGCGATCGCAAAGTCGAGCAATGGGTCGCCTCGGGCTGGCGGGCAAGCCTGCCGACGGGACAATGGCCGTTGGAAGTCGCCTACGGCTGGGAGGTCCACCGGCTTCCTTTCGGGCTGGTGCTCGAGGACTTCGTGGTTGAGCGCAACGAAGGCACGGACGAACCTGCGTCTTTCCGCAGCGATCTTGCCATGGTTCTTCCGGACGGAACGGTGGCAGGCACCGGTTCATGCTCGATGAACCAGCCTGCCAATTACCCCGACGCCTTGTGGCGTTCCCTTACCGGGCTGACCTACAAAATTTCGCAAGCCTCTTGGAACCCGAACGATCTCACACAAAGCTCGGTGCAGATCCTCCGCGACCCGGGCTGGCTGCCGAAATGGACCGGATCGCTCGTGCTTTGCACCGGCCTGGTGCTGATGTTCGCCCTCCGCCGGCCCACCAAATCTTCCGGCGCGTCCGGAAGCGACTCTTAATGACACTCAACGCCATGAGATACACTGCATTAATCATCCTCGCCCTCGCCGCCGCGACCCATGCCGCGCCCGTCAACCTGCGCCCGTGGGAACCGATCATCGTGCAAGACTCGGGCCGCAAAAAGCCGATGGGAACCTTCGGCCACGAGGCGCTGGTCAAAATTTCGGGGCGCGATCCGGTGACAACAAAAGCCGGCGAGAAAGTCGGCGGAGACGAATTCGCCATATCGATTTTTTACGCAACGCGTGATTGGGCGGACGAACCGCTGATCCTCATCTCCTACCATCCGCTCGCGAAAAAGCTCGGTCTCGATCCCTCGCGCAAAAGATTTTCGCGTCGGGAAATCGCGGGCGCGGCCAAGGAACTCGAAACACTCAGCCGCGAGGCCGTGGCCATGCGTCGGGCCAATCCCGAGGAGCCACCGCCGATGGTCAACACCGAGGCCCAGACGGTCCTGCAGCGCCTGGCCGTGTTCGACGCCCTCGCCGACACATCGGCCTTCAAATTCGCTCCGCCGCCCCCAGGATCCGCACCCGGCACGCCATGGATGGGCCTTGCCGAGATGGCCGCCGCCTACCCTGCAGAAAAGAGCATGCCCGTGCTGCAGAACCTGCGTGAACTCAACAGCGCCATGCAGAATGGGGACGACGCGCGTTTTTCCGATGTAGCCTCACATCTCCAAAGCGACCTGCGTGCGCTCAACCCGGAGCTTTATCCGTCCACCCGCGCCATCGACCGCGAACTTCTCTACAATCGGCTCAAGCCGTTCGACTCCGCGATGTGGCTTTTCGCGGCGGGAGGCTTGCTGCTTGCCGCCGGCGCGAGGCACGGCTGGCGGCGCTGGCCGCTGCGCGGGGGTGTCGTGGCAAGCGTGCTGGGCCTCGCGTTCATGTTGGTTGGCATCACCTTGCGAGTGCTGGTCGCCGGACGTGCCCCGGTCACCAACATGTATGAGTCCGTGATCTGGGTCGCCATGGGCACAGTGCTTTTCGGGCTCCTCTTTTACGCTGCTTACCGCAACCGCCTCATGCTGCTGAGCGCGCTTCCGGTGAGCTTTCTCGGACTGCTCCTTGCCCGCAGCCTCCCTGTCGCCATGCCCTCGCGACTCGATCCGCTCGTCCCCGTGCTGCGCGATAATTTCTGGCTCACCGTCCATGTTCTCACCATCACCTTGAGTTACGCGGCATTCGCCCTCGCGCTCGGCTTTGCCCATGTCGTTCTGTGGCGCTACATCCGGCAACCGCGCACAGCTCCCGCCATGCACAACCTGCACACGTGGCTTTACCGGATGATGTTTGTCGGCCTCATTCTCCTTGCCGCGGGCACCATCCTCGGAGGCGTATGGGCCAACTACAGTTGGGGCCGTTTTTGGGGATGGGACCCCAAGGAAACATGGGCCCTTATCGCGTTGCTCATGTATGTCGTGGCCATCCATGGCAAAATGGCCGGATGGTGGGGCGACTTCGGCATGGCCGTGGCGGCAGTGGTCAATTTCAGCGGCGTGCTCATGGCATGGTATGGCGTCAATTTCGTCCTTGGAACCGGCAAGCACAGCTACGGATTTGGAGTCGGCGGCGAAGGCTACGTGATTCTTTTTATTGCCGTCGAAGCCGCCTACCTAGCCCTTGCCATTGTCCGGCACCGGCGCGCAAGAAACCCCGCAACCGCACCGGCCTGAGCAAACATCTCGCGCCTTGCCATACGACCCGCACCGCGCCCCTGGGCCATCCCGCAAGGTTGTTGGGATAGGTTCTAATTGCCAAACGCGCTTCGAAGGGGAATATGAACACCATGCGAAAGCTGCTGTTCTTGGCGTGTAGCGTCTGGATCGGGGCACTGCCCCCTTACCTGCTGCGGGCCGAAGATATTGCCATTCCCTACAGCGGCGAGGCGCAGTCGCCATCATCGACCATCGAACCCGCGGCACCGACTCCTACTCCCGCGCTCCCCGCACCGCAACTGCACCCGGGCGGACCCATGGCAAGCCCCGCAATCAATAAGTCACCGGAATATGCGGAGATGACACCCTCGCCTGCCGCTTCCTCCGAATCATCCGGGAAACTTGTCCGTCCCGGACTTTTCAACTCCGTCTATACCAGCCAGAAGGTTGTCGCTCTTACCTTCGACGACGGGCCGCACGGTCAACTGACACCCAAGTTGCTCGACATCCTCCGCGCGGAAGACGTGCCCGCGACATTTTTCGTCCTGGGAAGCAATGTGTCAGCCTACCCCGATATCGCGCGGCGCATCGTCAACGAGGGTCATGAGATCGCCAACCATTCCTGGGATCACCCCAGCCTGCCCAAGGTGAGCGCCGAGCGTTTGGACCGCGAGATACGCCGGACATCTGAGATCATCGAGCAAACCACTGGGCAAAAGGTCACCATCATGCGCCCGACTTACGGCGCCCTGAACGAACGCGTCCAGCGCTCCCTGATCAACGATTACGGCCTCGATGTCATTCTTTGGTCGGTGGATCCGCGTGATTGGAAACGTCCGGGCGCTGACGTTGTCACGCGCCGCCTTGTCACCGGCGCCCATCCCGGCGCCATCCTTCTCGCGCACGACATCCACCCGGGGACGATCGCCGCCATGCCGCAGACGATCTCGCAGCTCAAGGCCAAGGGTTACCGCTTTGTCACGGTGAGCCAGCTTCTTGCGATGGCCGAGCCACCGCCGCCGCCAACACCCAAACAAGACAAGACCCGCGATACCGCTCCGCGCAAACCGGGGCAGCAAACCCCTGAAGCGCCGCGAGAGGGAAAAGGACAGTCATAAAGACTGTCCGCTCCGGCAGCATCCACAGCCATACCATGGCTATAGCGGTTCAAGAAATGATGTGGCCACCGGCTTGTCTCCTACCCTGAGGCGACGCTGCCGAATGTGGCATTGGCATCCCTGCCAAAGAAGAAGCCAAAGCCATCGGCTGGAAGCGCGATGCCACTTCTGAGCACGCGCAGCAGATGGCGCAACGGCTACAACTTCTACAAAACCGATCTATTGCGATGTGATGCTCGCCTCAACGCGGTAGAATCGGCTTTTGACACTTCCGGCATCTGTGTCGGTCACAGTCTTGCTGATGCCATCGCCGGCGACAGGATTGCCGACAATACCCGTCCAATCCCCGGAGATCAGACTGTCGCGGTATTTGACCGTGTAGGTGCGGCCAGCCTTCGTCGGGAATGTCACATGGAAGCCGTTTGCATCCCTGACCATCACAGGCTTGCCGCTGCCCGCGTCTTTCGGATCCGAGCCAAGCACATATTCCTGTTTGTCGGTCAGTCCGTCATTGTCATAGTCGCCGGTCCCATCACGGATTAGATCGCCGAAATTGTCGCTTTCCCATTGGTCCGCCAGTCCGTCGTTGTCAGCGTCGGTGGACACCCCCTGATCGAAACCGAGGGTAATGACAGTATTGCCGGTGATTTCGACTTCGACCTGCTGCGTCTGCGCCTGGTTGCGCAGGTTGACGGTGGTGAAACCGGAATCATCTTTGTCGGTCGCGGCACTGTTGATCGAGCTGCCGGCTGACGTTTCGACAAACGCACGGACGGGGCCGTCAGCGGCGTTGTTGAGCAGGTTGAGGCGACTGCTACCTACAGTCGAAGTCTCAAGGTTAGCCTGTCCGTTCAGCATCAAGTCGAGCAGGTCCGGTGCAAGGCCGAAGCGGACATAAAGCTTGTTCGGTCCACTCAGACTATAGGCGGCCGTAAGGTTGCCCGTCGTGGCATCGGCCAAGGTGATCGTCTTGCTAATTCCGCCCTGCGAGAACATCCAACCAGCGGCGCTCGCTGTCGGGGTCACCGTGTATTCCGTATTAACCGCAGTGCTGCTGCCAGCGGTGCCCGTGACGACCCACCAGTCTTTGAACCCGCTAGTGCGATAGGCATTTATGGTGGTGGTCCCTGTGACGAAGTTGCTCTCGCCTTCATCCTCGGTGTCCGCATTGCTGTAAGAGGCAAAATTTCCGGCCACCTGCCAGACATTGCCCGTGGCGCCATCCCGCAGCCATGCTGCCGTCATGCGTCCGCCTTTCTTCTCAAAGACGGCAAACACCCGGCTGTTGTAGAGCAAGTATTCACTCGCTCCGTCCAGATCCACATCCTCGGACGATGCGCCGAGGCTTGTTGGGGTCGCGTTGGCCGCCCAAATCTGGACGCGCCCGTAAATGTTGGCGAATCGGGCCTGCGCTTGGGTGTTGCGGACAAAGTCTGCCAACTTCTGTCCCGTGTCGGTGTCGGGATAAATATAATCGCCCGAGCTGAACTTCGAGAGGTTGTTATTCGTGGTATTGTGGAAGGCCGTCTGGAACATTGAACCGTGGATCACAGCTGCGGCGACTTGGCGGAGGTTGGATCGGTAGGCACTGTTCGCCGCAAGCCACGCTTGGTTGGCATGACCGCTCACACCAACTTGACCGAACGCCTCCGTCGCACCGAATGTCCTGTTCTTCAAACCTTCCTCGCTCGACGACCCGTGATACCAGTTGTCGTAGCTCCCCTGGGTGGCGTGATCGATCCAGTCCTTGGAGGTCTGTGGCAAGATCTGACCGGTGCCTCGGAAGACGGTGCTCCACTGGGTGTATGTATTTCCTGATGTCTCTGGGGTTCGGCCCGGATAGCTGATCTCTTGTTCTGCAATCTGCTGCGCGGTGACCACGCGGACCCACGGACGACTGGAGAGCCAGCGAACGTTGCTATCATAGCTCGTCGCCTTGGCATCGGTGGAAAAGTCACCCAGATCCTTCCACATCACCACGACCTGATCCTGAACATTACTGCGCGATCGGCGGGAGAGAAGCTGACGCACCGGGAGACTCGATCCGTAGTCCAACGTCTGCTCGAGGTAAGCGGAAGTCACATCGTGAATCGGGAAGATTTTCATCCCGTTGACTTCGTTGATGCAATAACCGTCGGTGCCTAGCGCGGGAGTCCGGCCAAACCATTTGACGAAGTGCTTCATCTGGTCGGCAAACACATAGCGATAGCCCATGCTGTAGATCGTCTCGAGCGACACACTGTCGAGAACACGTTCCGGCGCCCAGAATATGGAGCGCGATGCGACAGCGTTGCCATTTCCGTAGATGGCATCAAGGAACTGCTCAGCCAGTTCCTTGTTGGAGTTGTTGAATTCCTGCAGGAAATATTTCGGAATGTGGTCGGAGAAGCTGGACCCGAGCAACGAAACACGCCCCGTCGCGATCAGGTCGCGAAGCTTCGCGTTGAATGAAGGCCCATCATTGTTCGGCCATGCGCCCGCACTCGGATTGACCGCCCACTGTAGCGCGGAAGCGAGGGTCGGCGTAATGTGCAGCGTGAGCGGTGCGTTGTAGGCCTCGTGCGTCTGCAGCAACCGCGAGTAGCCAACCGGAGGCGTTCCGCTGCGGATCAGCGCCTGCGTGACACTGGCCGGTTGGATCGTCTGGTTGCCGTGAGCCACGAGCATGACCTTGGCCGACTTGTTGCGGTCGTTGAATTTACGGTTGTTGATGTTGCCCTGCGACAGATCGCGGCCGAAGTAGTAGCTGAGCTTCTCGTTGAGTTGGATGTTATCCTGATCCTTCCAGTAGTCCGAAGTGATCCAGTCGTCCGAGACGGTATCGCGGATATCATTGCGGCCGGCGATATCACCGGTGCCGCCGGCCTGGGTGTTGGGCTTGGTCGTGAACACCTGGAAATTCAGCGTGTTCGGGTCGCCCAGCCACCCGGCATCGATCAAGCTCTGCCGGTCGATGGAGATTTCGAGGGCGTCGTAAACGCTGGACCAAGCCGCACGATTGAGTCCGGGTGCGCCGAACGGGCGGGTCTGCACACCGAAGGCCGCCCCGGGATCTTGGTATTTGTCCTGGGTGTTGTTGGTTCTTTGGCTGTCCGTGAACACCGTTCCGAAATCGGTGGCATAGACTGCAACCACAGCCTCCCAACCCATCTCGGTGGCGATGTCCACACCGTTGGGTAGAGCGCGTTCGCCCGCCGCAGGGTTGCCCGTGTCGATCACGATGTAGGCGTCGACCTCGCCCTGCTCGGCGTAGGCCGCCAGATCGAGGAAATCGATGCGGAAATAAACCCGGCCGTCTGCCTCACCTCCGTCGCGGAAAGAAAAGGCTACGATGTCGCGCGAATTATCAGTGTTGTTCCAAGAGCGGTAGACATCCGCCCCCTGGCTTCCACCCTCGTTGTATTCATCAAGGGCGAGGAGATCCGTGTGCGTCCAATCCGTGAATTGGCCGATGCGGATGGCGCCTTCACCGACACCCCCGCCACCCGGGTTGTTCGGCTGATTCGGGTTGGTGCCGGCGGCCAATTCGTCGATATTTTTCACTCTATCGCCGTCCGGATCACCATCCGCGCCGCTGTTTGCATTGCCGTCATTCAGCGCGGCCGTCCGGTAGCTGTCGGTGCCGTTGTCGAGCAGATCAAGACCGAACTGATCCTCCCAACCATCCGGCAAACCGTCGGCATCGGTGTCTTCGTTGAGCGGATCCGTTTCAGTCCACGCCTCGCCGGCGTCATAACGGCGATTCGTATTGGTATCACCTTCGATCAAACCGTTGCAGTTTTTGTCTTCGCCGTAGCCGTCCTTTAAACCGTCGTCATCGGAGTCTGCCTTGGACGGACTGGTTTCGGCCCAGGTTTCGAAGAAATCGATGATGTTATTCGGCCAGTCGCCTGGATTCGGCCGCTCAACCGTGTATTGCGAGATCGCGGCGGCGAGAGGGAGCGCTTTGCCGTCGCCATCTGTCCACCCGTTGATGTTGGCATCTTCGATGCCGTCAAGGATGCCGTCACCATCCGTGTCCGCGTTGGTTGGATCGGTGACGGTTCCCGCAGCTTGGCGGGTGCGGAGGTCACCCTGACTCCGGTCGCCGACGCCTGGAACTGCTGCAGCGTTTTCAACCACAGCATAGAGCGGCGGATCGAGATCCCCGCGGAAGTTAGGCACGCCGTCGCCGTTTGTATCGATACTCGTGTCGGTCGGAGGACTGATGGCACCCCGCCAACCGACCTCCAAGCCATCCGGCAGGCCGTCGCCGTCACTATCCGGACTCGTCGGCAAACTGCGACCGGTGGCGTAGTAGAGATGCACGTCACCGTTGTTGTAATTCTCCGCAATTTTTTCGGGGGGCAGAGGTTTTTGGTTTGTCTCGTCGATATCGATCAGACCGTCGTTGTCGTCGTCATTATCGGTTGTCCCGTCGGCATCGACCACTTGGCGCAGGATGACTCGGGCATTGCGCGAGGTGCTGTTAGTCTGTCCATTCAATACGGTCGTTGCCGTAATGGGATAAGTCCCCGGAGCCGTGATGCTCCAATTGTATTTCCACGTGTTGGCGGTGGCCCCCGGCACCACGGGAAGAGCGTTGTTGGTGGCAATGCCGTTGAGCGTTGGAGCAGTCACCACATTCGTGCTTGTCTCGACCCAAACCTCATAATCAAGGGAGTCCGGACCGGGAACATCGCGCAGTATGATTTCGGTCGGTTTGCCATCGGAGCCGACCTCCGTCGGACGGATGATGCGGATGAAGGGTTTGGTGCTCGGATTGGCGGTGGCGAGCCGGACTGCTTCGAGCTTCAGGCCGCGTTTTGCCGTGTCCGGATGATCGTCGGGAAAAGCATAGACAACTTTGAGCGTGTGGAGGAAGTCGGCGATGCCGTTATACATGTTGGGCAGCGGGACGGCCAACTCGTGGAACTGGTCGTTGACGTCGTAGCTGATGATGAAATCGGACCGGCTCTGCGCAACGGCCCCCTCGGAACTGCCCGACGAACGGCTCGCGATGGTGAAGGTGAAGCGGTCCTTGAGCTGCTGCTCGCTGATGCCGTTGGCCAGTTCCTTCGTGAAGTAGACTTTCATCGTGTAGTTGTCATCGACCCGGTTGCCATCGCTTTGGGGCCAGGCGATCATGACACGCTCGTCAGGCCCGCGCGTTTGCACGCTGCGGGTCAGCTCAGTCACGTTGGCGGACCCGGGTGACAGCGTGAGATCGCGCGAGGAGGAGGCTTCGAGGAGACGGATCTTGATCGTGCCCTCGCCGCTCGCCGGAATGTTGTTGTAGCGGAATCGCCATTCCTTTTGCGTCACACCCTCGGGCGCAGTCACCTCGGTCGCCTTGGCCCAACTGTCGGACAAGGATATGTCGTAGATGCCGTTACCATTGACGTCGGTGAAATCCTCCGCGGCATCACGGAGGCCGTTCTGGTTGGCATCGTCGAACGGTTCGAATCCCGCGCCGTTGCCGTTCAACTGTTTTGTCGCGCTGTCGTTGTTCCGCGCATCGGAGTCGTCGATGTGATACCAGACCTCTTCCACCGTGGAGTCCGTGCGGATCACCAGTTCGTAGCTTGACCCGCCGACCGTGTCGCCGTTGTTTGCGGGCCAGGCAACCGTGCCCTGCGGCGGCAGCGCGTCGTAGTAAAACGTTTGGACGAAGGTCTGGTAAAGGGGGGCAGCATCCAAGGAGCGCCCGCCTTTGCCTGTCGGCAGAAACGCGCGGGCGCGCATGACGTGGAAGCCCTCCGCAAGACCGGTCCTCATGGCCCAGGGCCACTTCTCATAAGGCTCTCCCAAGGTGGGCGCGCGAGCGTAATCGTTGTGGGGGAAGTGCTGCACATTGGCGGGGTCGAACTCAGCGACCCGGAAAGTGGTCAGCATCTTCTTTTTATAGGTCACGGAGTCCAAACTGCCCGGCCACCAAGATGGCGTCTCCCGGTTGGTCGCTTTTTCCGTCCGATAAACGCCGATCTTGTAGCGGACCTCAGACGAAAGGAGGCTGCTAGGCAGGTTTGTGGCGCTCCACCAACTTCCCGGATCGTTTCCCGTTTCGTCGTGCCTGAAATCGAACTCGGCAACCCTTGTCTCTCCGCGACCAATGCCGCCCGCTCCCTCGGGGTAAGACGCCCCTCCCGTCGTGTAATAGACGAACATTTTGTAGCCACTTCCGATGTTCGTCGGCGTTTTGGCCCACAGCACCATATTCGTGCCGACAATCGAACCAAACTGGGGGCTTCCAACTCCGTTAGTTCCAGCCGGGCCACCCACAATGTTGGTCGGACTGTGATAAATCCAAGAAACGACGTTTCCGTTTTCGGAGGAGAAATTGTTTGTGAAGGCACCATTTGTCGGGCCTAGGTTCACACTGTAACTTCCGTCCGGAAATCTAACGTAGGTTTCAGCGCCCGGCGAACCTATGCGACTGCGTTTGGTATCCTCGGCCGCGAATTTTTCCGGGTGCTGCCGGTCGATGAAGGTCGGTTGCTCATAGCCGAGGTAGACATCAGTGCGGAGTCCGGGAGGATTGTCGCGTTGGGCCGGATCGGTGCCGAGACCGGTGCCATTGAGATCCACGCCACCGTCGAGTTTGATCAGGATGTTCTCCGCCGATCCGTCGGCGCGCGCGAGGATGGTGAGCGGCGTGTTGCCTTTCACCACGGGCACGCTCGTCTGATAGGTGTAATCAACCGGCGTGGCATTGGTCGGATAACCGCGATTGGCAAGACCGTAAGGATTGAAACTCTTGTCGCCGTCGCGTCCATCTTTGCGCGTCACCGTTATCCGTGGAACCTCCTGGAGTTGGCCTGTCGATGCATTGGCCTGGTAAAGCGTGATCGCGGCATCCGGCCACAGCGTGGACAATTCGGGCGTGCGGTAGCTGAAAAGGAAATAACCACCGGGTGGGACGGTGACGGAACCCAGTTCGCCCGCGAACTTGTAAAAACCCGTCATGCTCGAACCGCTGGGGCCCTCGGCGTATTGATAAAGCAATGCGCTGCCGGGGAAACTGGTGCTGATGCCACGCGCCTGACCCTGCGCAGTGTTATCGTTCATCATCATCACCATGGTAATTTCCTCGGCCGCGTTGGCACTGCGCACCGAGCCATCCGGGTTGCGGTTGTCGCGGCGCTCGAAGGCGAGGTAGTCGCCATCCGCCCAGCGTCCCTGCTGCAGACCGCGGGCGAAATCGTTGTGCAGCTTCAGGATATTCGGGATGCGCGGATCGCCGAACTGGCCGAGATAGGCGGTGTTGGCGTGGCGCGGGAAAGCGCCGCCTGATTCCCCGAGGGTCTCGGCCTTGTTGTAGCCGTCGGAATAAATCAGCCCCATGCCCTCACGGGTCATGTAGAACGCATGTTGCCATTCTTTCTGCGCGGCGTAATCGCTGTCGTGGCTATTGGCATGGGTCACACCGAGGCTGGCGGCAAAACCGCCCGCGCCGGGGGCGTCG
Source organism: Chthoniobacterales bacterium (assembly GCA_018883245.1). NCBI lineage: Bacteria > Pseudomonadati > Verrucomicrobiota > Spartobacteria > Chthoniobacterales > Chthoniobacterales bacterium. The sequence goes on along the minus strand of VEQL01000002.1, from coordinate 137,884 downwards.
AGTCCTTGCAATCCAGACCACATGTTGCCCAGAACACCGTTGAGCTTGCTGCGAAGATCATTGTCGACCAGACGCATGCCGGCATCCCAATAACCTCCATACCCGGGCGGTTGCCCGAGGTGCTCACCGAAGACCATCGCATCGTCGCGGATTCGTTTCTCGTCGAACACCGAATCGCGATGGTTGGCATCGCTGAAACCGCGTGTGCGGTTGAACTGCCATTGCACGCCGCCCAGGTAGCCGGCGTCGCTCGAGTCTTTGTCCGCACCCGTTTGCTGGCCGAAGAAATAATCCGGCACGTGCTTCACGGCGTCCAGGCGCAGGCCGTCGGCCTTGGTGCGGTCCATTTTCCAACGGACAGCGCGGATAAGGTATGCGCCTACATCTTCCACGAACGCGTTGTTTGTGTTCGCCAAAATGTAGCTGCGCGCTTTGAGACGAACATCTTCGTTGCTTGCGCTTAATCCGAGCTCCGCTCGCGCCTGATCGATCAGCACGCCAAAGTAGGCTTGATTGCCGTCTTTGTCTTTGTCGTATTGCGCAGGGCGCTCGAGATCGCGGATGAACGAATACTTCGGATGCGTCGAACCCTCGCTCGTGCCGAAATTGGCGTTTGGCGTCTCGTGAGCAATGTCTATTAGGTCGGCGAGACCGAGATTCTGCACCTGCCAAGCGCTGCCCCAATCACGCGTGTTATCCCACTTTCGGTAAAAACCGTCCTCGGTTTTGCGCAAATGAAAATCCTCCGGCACCATCCCCGGATAAACGTCGATCGCCGTGTTTTCGTTGTAGCCGGGCACGTCGAAAGCCCGGTGGTTCATGATGTTGTCGAAATAAATGCGAATCCCAAAACGGTGAGCGGTCTCGACCAGTTCGAGCAATTCAGCCTCCGTGCCGTAACGCGTGCGCACGGTGTCGCGCTGGTTTTTGGAGCCAAGGTCGAACGGATCCCACATGTCGTAACCGACAGAAAGACCACCCGACCCCTTGGTCGGTGGCGGCAGCCAAAGCGAACCGTAGCCCGCCTCGGCCAGTTCGGGCATTTTTTTTGTGACCTCGGCCCATGAAACATTGAACAGTTGCAGCATCGCCTCGGCACGGGCGGACGGCGGTTGACCCCCTGTCAACAGGAGGCAACCGGCAACAAGGGCGACCAGACGCCGCCAATGAGCGCGCGGGGCAATCATCTGGGGATATGTCATTCTCCCGCAGGGGTTTCTGTTGTCAAGGGTGCGCCTCATGGGTTTGAGAGATTTCCAAGGCAGAGCAGACCCCTGCTTCTCTGTTAATTTAGACACTCGTTTGAGAACCCCGTTCAGGAAGAAAACAGAAAAAAGTCGGAGCTGTGACTTTTTGTTTACTCATATGGCGGCAGTCGCGCACCCGAGAGCGCTTGGATCGCCGGATAGCTTGCTGTATGCAAACGTTTGCATGGCTTGGGAACATCACTCAGAACCCTTGGCGCCGGGGCGCGTTTTTGTCGGACGCATGGCCCGCCAGATGCTTTTGGTGGTCTGCGTTGTCGGCGTGACGCTGGCCGGCGGCATCGCTGGCTACATGATCATCTCGAAAGACACCGAGGCTGAGAGACTCGACTTTGTGGATTCTTTTCTCGAGGCAAGCATGCTGCTAAGCGGGGCCGGCCCGCTCTATACCGAGCGCGAATCGAGCAACGCGTTGAAGATGTTCTCTTCGCTCTACGCGCTCTTCGGCACATTGGTCGTGGTGTCCAGCGTCGGCATCCTCGCTTCGCCCATTGTGCACCGCGTCCTTCACCGCCTGCACCTCGAGCGGGGCAAGGAGCGGTCTGGGTAGCTGCAAAGCGGGACAAAAACACTCCGCTCAGAGAGCACGGACTACGCGGTGACCGCGCACAAAGTCGTCTGAGGTCATCCGCTTTCCTCCCGCGGGTTGGACCTCAAGCAGCTCGAGAACCCCTCCTCCTCCACAGGCGAAGCGAAGGCGGCAAGGCTCAGGAGCACCGGCGGCGATCTTTGCGCGGTGAATCTTCAATAGAACCCGGCTTCCGTCATCCAGCACGACTTCGGTCGTGCATCCGGGCCACGGATGCAAACCACGGATGCGCAGGGCGATTTCGCCAGCCGGCATCGACCAGTGCACCGTCCCCATCCCCCGCCCGAGCTTGGGCGCATAGGTGGCAAGAGCGGCATCTTGCGGAATGTGCGGCGCATCGTCGCGGGAGATCAAATCCAAGCCGGCGGACAAAGCCTGCGGCGCCAGCACTGCGAGCTTGTCGTGCAGACTTCCTGCCGTTTCCTCGGGTCCGATGACGCATTCGCGGGCGAGCAATATATCGCCGGTGTCCATTCCGGCATCCATCCACATCACGGTGACGCCGCTCATCGAGTCCCCCGCGAGAATCGCCGCATGCACAGGGGAAGCTCCGCGATGACGCGGAAGAAGCGATGCATGAAGGTTCAACGCCCCGAGGCGGGGAATATCAAGGACAGCCTGCGGCAGGATCTGACCGTAGGCCATGACGACCAGCAGATCCGGCTGCAATGTGGAAAGCTCCGGCGTTGCGACGCGTATTTTTTCCGGCTGGAGGACCGGTATACCGCGGTCGATCGCAAGCTGCTTGAGCAAAGATGGCTTGAGCTTCAACCCGCGGCCGGACGGACGGTCGGGTTGCGTCACCAGCGCCGCAACTTCGACGCCGGGAGCATCGAGCAACCAGCGGAATGAAGGAATCGCGATGTCCCCGCTGGCGACGAAAACAATCTTCATGCCAGCACGCGGCGCGCCGGACGCATCGACCGCGAACGAGCGCGGATCAACTCCCCGGCGGTCACTTCGCGTTGGCCGAGCGAGTCCGCGCAACCGGTGCAAAGGTAGTCGTAGATCTCCTTGTCCGGCAGGACCAAGAGCAACTTCTCGCGCACCGGCATGGGTTGCCCGCAACGACGGCAGTAGAGACTGCTCGCACGCAGGCTCTCGAACTGGCCGCTCATGTCACCGCGCTGAACCCCTCCTCGCCGAAGTGGTTGCGGCGGTCCTGCACGAGCATTTCCAAAATACTCGCGAGGACATCCACGGGCGATTGCGTGGCATCGATGTGCAGGATCCGGTCCGGCCCGTAATACTCGAGCAGAGGCCGCGATTCGTTGTCGTAGGTCTCGAGGCGGTGGCGGATGACTTCCTCGTTGGCGTCGTCGAAGCGGTTGTCGCGCAACGCGCGGCGCTTCAGGCGCTCGACAAGCTTGGGCCGGTCGGGGCACGAAAGATGGCAAATACGGCGCACCCGGATGGTGTCTTCCAGCATCTGCGCCTGATGCACATTGCGCGGGATTCCGTCGAGCACGAGAAAATCGTGGTCCGGATGAAACTCATGCGTTTCGACGCTCTGGTCGATGCGCGCCTTCCAGAGCTTGATCGTCACGTCGTCGGGAACCAGTTCGCCCCGGCTCGAATATTCGAGGAATTGTTTGCCCAGCGGCGTGCGGAGGTCGAGGGACCGGAACACGTCTCCGCAGGCCATGTGATAATAGCCGGGCACCGTGCCGAGCGCCCGACCTTGCGTGCCCTTGCCGCTGCCGGGCGCGCCGAAAATCAAGTAGGTTTGATATTTGCTCATTGGGAGTGTTTGCGAACGCGATATTAGGCAAACCCGCGCCATTGGCAACGCATCGCTGATCGAGCCGGCCCCGCACTCCTTGACACCGCGCACCGCCGCCTTTAACCAATCTGTTCGATTCCTCCTCACCGCGTGCAAACAGACGACCAAGTCCTCGAAGTTCTCCTCGACCAGTTGCGCGTGACCAGGCAGCAGGTGAAGGACGCGCGCGAAAACCATCCCGGTGCCTCCACCGTCGATGCCCTGCTCGAGGACGGCGCCATCCGCCCGAGGGACGTCCACGAAGCGGTCGCCCACATCAACAGCCTGACTTTTGCCGACCTTGACGACGAAGCAACGGTGCAACGCGTGCGCGAACTGCAGAAGCTGATCCCGGGTGAGGTCGTGCGCAGGCACCGCCTTCTCCCGTTGCAGCAGACCAACCACGGTCTCCAAGTCGCGATCGCCGACCCGCTGAATTTCGAGGCTTTCGACACCGTCCCCTTGGTCCTGAAGACCGAGGTCGAATTTCTCTATGCGGATCCCGAGCGGCTCGACGAGCTCATCAAGGACATCTACCCGCGGCAGACAACGCTCGTCGCGCCGGGCACAGAAGGGGAAAAAGGCGCTGCCGCCGGTGAGGACGACGCCGCAGTCATCACGCTCGTGCAGGACTTTCTGGAAAAGGCGCAGGAAATGCGCGCGAGCGACATTCACCTGGAGCCGGTGGAAGAAGGATTCCGCGTCAGATTCCGCATCGATGGCGAACTCGAGCAATACAAGATGCTCCCCCCCTCTCTTCAAGGGGCCGTGGTCAGCCGTCTGAAAATCATGACCGAGACCATGAGCATCGACGAAAAACGCATGCCCCAGGACGGCCGCATCCAGTGCCAGGTCCGCGGCAAGCCGCTCGACCTTCGTGTCTCCACCATTCCCACTTCGCAGGGCGAGTCCATCGTCATGCGCCTCCTCGACCAGAGCACGCTGTCCATCAAACTGCCCGACCTCGGGTTCATGAGCGACGATCAGGAATATTTCCGCAGTCTCATCAAGCTGGCTGACGGAATTATCCTCGTCACCGGCCCGACCGGTTCGGGCAAAACGACCACGCTCTATGCGTGCCTGTCGGAAATCAACAACGAGAGCCGGAAGATCATCACCGTCGAGGACCCGATCGAATACGTGATGCCGGGCGTCAACCAGGTGCACGTGAAATCCGACATCGGGATGACCTTCGCCCGTGCGCTTCGCTCCATTCTGCGCCAGGCCCCGAACATCATCATGATCGGTGAAATTCGCGACCTCGAAACGGCGGGCATTGCCATCAACGCCTCTCTCACCGGTCACCTTGTGCTGTCGACCCTGCACACCAACGACGCGCCGAGCGCGGTCGCGCGCCTTATCGACATCGGCGTCAAGCCCTACCTCGTTTCCAGCGCGGTCCGCGCGGTGATGGCCCAGCGTCTTTGCCGCAAATTGTGCTCGTGCAAGGAGCCCGCGACGTTGACCGAAGACGAAATTGCCACGCTCCATATCGACTCCGACCAGCTCGCGGACATGCACATTTGCAAGCCCAAGGGTTGCGAGCGCTGCCGCTTCACCGGCTACCGCGGACGCCTCGGAATTTTCGAGATTTTCAAGGTGGATGACGAAATGCGCCAGATGATCAACCGCATGGGGGAAACCCAGGACCGCTCCGAGCAGGTCAGCACGGTCCAATTGCGCAGGCGCGCGCGCGAACAGGGAATGCGGACGCTCCGCGAGGACGGATACCAGAAGGTTTTTGCCGGACTGACAACGTTCGACGAGGTGCTTGCCGTGACCATGGGGGACAGCGACTAACGCCATGGATCCGCATATCGTCATAACCACCCTCGTGGACCAGGGCGTCCTCGCCGCGGACCAGTCGGATGAACTGCTGAACACCATCCTGCAGAGCGGACGCCCGCCGGAAGACTACCTCGTCGCCGAAGGCATCGTTGATGAACACACTTTTTACCATGCGATCGCGAATTCCATCGGCGCGAATTACATCGATCTGAGCGATTTCGAGTTGCCAACCAACCTGCGCGACACAATTCCCGTGGGGTTGGCGCGCTTGCACCGTGCGTTGCCCATCGCAGAGCACGAGGGAGCGCTCTATGTGGCCCTGAGCGATCCGCTCGATACGGAAAAAGTCTCGGAGCTGCGCTTTGCCCTCAACCGCGACATCCACGTGAGCGTCGCGCCGGTGCGCCGCATCGAGGAGCTCATCACGCAGTATTACGAGTCAATCGACTACGCGACCGAGGGCTTCTCCACCGTCACGCAAAAGGAACTTCGCGAGAAGTTGAGCGAACTCTCGACCAAAGCCGCGGGGCCGATGACCGACGAGGAACGGAGCCAGTATGTCACGCAGATCGTGGACAACCTCATAGACATCGGCATCAAGGCCAAGGCGAGCGACATCCATTTCGAACCGTTCGAGGAATACATGGATGTCCGCATGCGCGTGGACGGAACCCTGCGCTCCCTGCTGACTAAGAGCGACCGAAAAGCTTACAGCTCTATCGCGAGGGAGCTGATCTCCCGCATCAAAGTCATTTCCAACCTCAACATCGCCGAAAGCCGGCTCCCTCAGGACGGCCGCATCCAGCGATCGGTCCTGCGCGACGGCAAGCCGTTCGCCATCGACCTCCGTGTATCCACGCTGCCCACGCAATTCGGCGAAAGCGTCGTGCTGCGTATCCTCGACCGCTCTGCGGTGCAACTGGACCTCGACAAGCTCGGCGTGCCGGAACGCATCAAGAAAACGCTACGCGACATGATCAAGCTGCCGAATGGCATCATCATCGTCACCGGCCCGACCGGATCGGGAAAAACCACCACACTCTACGCCTGCCTCCGCGAGATCAACGAGCCCAACGCCAAACTTCTCACGGCCGAGGATCCGGTCGAATACGACATCGACGGCATCATGCAGGTTCCGGTCAACGAGGGCATCGGACTGGATTTCGCGAGAGTCCTCCGCGCCTTCCTTCGCCAGGATCCCGACCGCATCCTCGTCGGTGAAACCCGCGACCTCGAGACGGCGCAGATCGCCATTCAAGCTTCGCTCACCGGCCACCTTGTCTTCACCTCGCTGCACACCAACGACTCGACCGGCGCCATCACCCGCCTGCTCGACATGGGCGTCGAACCGTTCCTTATTTCCGCGTCCCTCGAACTTGTCGTGGCCCAGCGCCTCGTCCGCCGCATCTGCGCGAACTGCATCGAGTCCTACGAACCGAGCGAGGATGAACTCATGCTCCTCGGCCTTTCGCCCCACGAGGTCGGCGACAAAAAATTCTACAAAGGCAAAGGCTGCGACGAATGTGGCGACACCGGCTACAAAGGCCGCAAAGGCATTTTCGAGACGCTGCGCCTGAACGACACGCTGCGCGAAATGATCAACCAGCGCGTGCCGGGCGTCGTTCTCCGCCAGAAAGCGATCGAACTCGGCATGCGCACCCTGCGCGAAGAAGGCCTGCAGGCCATCTTCGACGGCGAAACGAGCGTCGAGGAAATCCTCAAATACACTTAAGCCGGACCGAGCCAGCGCGCCAACCCGCCGCGGCGGACAATCCACTCCCACACGAGCAGGGCGGCGAGAAGGCCGACGAGCGCTCCGACCGCCACATCCGAAACGTGGTGGGCATTGAGTTGAACCCGCGACCAAGCCACTGCAGCCGAGACAATCAGGCCCGCGGATCCGATCAGCCTGCGCGAGAAAAACAGTGGAAAAAAGAAGCCGAACGCACTCGACGCGTGCGACGAGGGAAAAGCTTGGAACTCGTGCCTCAGCGAAACCCACTCGGCTCCCTGCCGCGGACCATACCAGCCCATCTCGATGTTCTCGGCGCGCGGACGCACCCGTCCCGCTGCAAGTTTGATCACATTGGTCGCCAGACCGGCGAGGACTCCCGAAAGAATCATCGCGGTGAGAATCCGCGCCCACTCGCGGCGTCGCTGCCTCAAGGCGACGGCCAGACACACGATTCCGCCGGCGAGAAGGAAGGGAAAATCGCCGTAGCGTGAAAGAAAACGCGCAACCGCTGTCGCAGGCCCGACCGCCCCACCCCGCAGCGAATCCGCAACCGGCGCGTCCCAAACCAGCAAACCGCCGATGGTCACGAGAATAAAACCCACAGCAAGGACGGCGGACCAGAAATGATGAGATTTCGCGCTCATGGCAGGAAAACCGCGGCGGTCAGTGGCGCCATCTCGGCAAACAGCGAACCATCGGCTTTTCGAACGGTGGCCGATCCGCCGTCGGAAACAAAGCACGCATGCACCGGGCCGTCCGGCCATCCGGGAGGCGCCTCGAGCCGCACGGTTTGCCCGGTTTCGCCGCGGTTGAAAATGACGAGAGCACGCGCCGGCCCTCCGGTGCGCTCGAATGCCAGCGTGCTGGCCGCATCATCGGCAAGCAGCCAGCGAAATTCTCCGGCATTCAGGACCGGCGTGTTGCGACGGAGCGCGATGGCCGCTTTGAAAAACGCGTGCAGGCTGCGATCGAATTTGACCTGATTTCGCGCAACGCGCCGTCCATCCGGGGCCGTGAACTCGTCGTCGTAGACCAGATCGTCCCACACCATCGGCTTCCGGCAGTCGGGGTCGTTCGCGCCCCACATCCCCGCTTCGCCACCGTAGTAGATGAAAGGCGTCCCCACGTAGGCCATCTGAAGGGTCACGGCCATACGCACCAATTTCCACGCGCGATCGTCGGGCTTCTGCCAGAGGTAATCGCGGTTGTTTTTCGGCGAGACGATTCCGCCCACCGCCAAGTCGAATTCGTCGGGGTTGATGTATTTTTTTCCGGGGCGTCCGTCGAAGGCCGCCGATCCCGCGCGCGGTGTGTCATGCGAATCGAGCAGGTTCTGCAAACGCAGCGCCGTGGCTGACGGCCAGAAAGCACGCGTGCGATCCAGCCACGCGGCGAAGGCCGAAGGCTTGAGCGCATGGTCGAACAGCCACCCCTTCACCGGCATGGCAAATCCCTCGTAATTCATCGTTGCATCGAAATCCCCTTCCTTCGTGGTCTTGTGCGCATCTTTCCAAACCTCCGTTATAGTGACGGCCGAAGGATTGATTTCGTGCACCAAGGCGTTCCAATCCCGCCAGAAGGCCGGCGGCACCATCCAAGCGACATCGAGGCGCCAACCATCCACCCCCCGCGAGACGTCGCCATCCGGCTGCATCCAGCGTCGGGTGACGGCCATGATGTAGCTTTTCACCCCGGGAACAAGGTCGCCACGGTCTCCGCTCCATGCCTCGGCGAACTCCGGCATCTCGGTGATGCCGTGCCAACCGTGCCAGCGGAATTCGTTCTGCGGCGTTCCCGGATCATCCCATGTTTCGATGATGAACCATTCTTTGAATCGCGAGGCCTGCTGATTTTCTCGCAGGTCGCGGAAGGCGAAAAAACCGGCGCCCGAGTGGTTGAACACTCCGTCGATGACCACCCGCATCCCGCGGTCGTGCGCTTGCCGCACCATTTCGAGGAAGAGTTTGTCCGCCGCGGTCCACTGCCATGTCGCGGGGTCTTCGGTCTCCTTTTCGATCAACTTCACGTCGCCCTCGGGGTCGGGACCGAACCATGGATCGACGTGGTGATAGCTCCACGTGTCGTATTTGTGGTGCGAACCCGACCAGAAAACGGGGTTGAGATAAATCGCGTTGATGCCGAGGTCGCGCAGGTAATCCAGCTTGTCGATGATTCCCTGGATGTCACCCCCGTAGCGGCGCTCGCCGACCGTCCAGTAAAAATCCTCCCCGCGAGCCTGCTCCCACGCGTCGCGCGCATACCAATCGGAGGTCCATGCCCTCGTCTGCCAGGACGACGGCAGCCATTCTTTGCCGCCAAGGCTGTCGCGCACGGGATCATTGTCGGGATCACCATTGCGAAAGCGCTCGGGAAAAATCTGATACCAGACCGCCTCGGCCTGCCATGCCTTCGGGTCGGGCTTGGGCGCGAATGCACGGCCTGCCGGCGCAGCGGCAAGCAGGACGGCGCAAGGGAACGCGAGGAATCTCACGAAACGCCTCCCAACCGGCGCAAAAGAGCAGCCTCTGATGACGTGAGCGGGACAACACTGAGTCGCGATTGCCGCACCAGACCGATGTCCCGCAGACCGGGCTCGCACTTGATCTGCGCCAGGGTAACGGGTGTGCCGAATGCCTTGGCCTGCTCGAGGTCGACACACGACCAATCGCCATCCTTGGCCGTCGGGTCGGGGTAAGCCTCGCGCGCCACGCGGGCCGTCCCCATCACGCACTTACCGGTCACACTGTGGTAATAGAACACTTCGTCCCCTTTTCGCATGCTGCGCAAATTGTTGCGGGCCTGAAAATTCCTCACGCCGGTCCACGCCGTCTGTCCGTCGCGGACAAACTGCTCCCACGGGTAGGAGTCCGGCTCCTGCTTGACGAGCCAGTGCTTCACGGTCGGGCCAGAGCCTCCTGTGGCAGACATCCGGAGATGAAGCCTTTGATATTTTCCACCGTGCCAAGGTTGATGCGCTCGATGGCTTCGACGCTGTTGAAGCCCACGTGGGGCGTGAAGAAAACGTTGTCGTGACCGAGCAACTGCTTGTTGCGCATGATACCGCGCAATTCGCGCAACCGCTCGTCGCGTTTCGAGGAATCGCCGCCCGGAGTGGACATGGCGTGGATCTTCTGGACGATTTGCGCGCCGATGGCATGCGCGGGGTCGCGGTTGAACGCCTTGTCGTCCTCCAGCACGTCGATGCCGATGCCGCCTATTCGCCCGCTGTCCAAACCCGAGAGCAGTGCGTCGATATCGACCAGGGCACCGCGCGCGGTGTTGATGAGAATGACGCCAGGCTTGCACCTTGCCAGACGCTTCACGTTGAGCATTTGCCTGGTCCGCCGGGTCAAGGGGACGTGAAGGGTGATGACATCGGACGAGCGCAACAATTTGTCGAGCGTGACATACTCGAAGCCGAGCTCGCGTGCCGCGTCGGGATCCGGATTCATGTCATAGGCGAGGCACTTCAATCCGAAACCCTGCGCGATCCGGATCACTTGCAAACCGACGCGACCCGCGCCGACCACCCCGAGCGTCTTGCCCTGCAGTTCCATGCCGCGCAACCGTTCCGAGGTGCCGCGACCGCGATGCCCGGCCGAGAGGCAATGACGCAGCTTGCGTGCCACGCCGAGGATGAGGGCGAAAGTGTGCTCGGCCACCGTTGCGGCCCCGTAATCGGGGATATGCGCCAGGACAACACCCCGTTTGGCGGCCGCAGCCGCGTCCAAATGATCCGTCGCCGAGGAGCGTGATGCCACCAACTTGACCTTCGGATGCCTGCGGAAAAAGTCGGCCCCGACGCGCGAGTTGACGAAGACCGAGACGATCTCGGCATCCGCCGGCACTTCCTGAAGCGTTTCCACGAATTCGACCTCGTGATCCGCGAGGCTTTCGGCAAAAAAAGGCTGCTCGTCGTCCTCGGTCTCGACAAAAACAATTTTCATCGTGTTTTCCTCGGAATGCTTTTGCCCCCGCGGGCAAGGCAGAGTCTAATTGCGCGAAGCGATGAGACGAGGCCTATTTGTCACTTTCGAGGGATCCGAGGGATGCGGAAAATCGACCCAGATCGCGCGATTGGCGGAGTGGATCGCTTCGCGGGGCCTGGAGCCGGTCATCACGCGTGAGCCCGGGGGCACGCCCGCCGGCGACGAGATCCGCCACCTTCTCCAGCACGCCCCGCAAGGCCACGGACTTTCAGCGGAGGCGGAACTGCTGCTCTTCGCCGCCAGCCGCGCCCAGCTTGTGCGCGAGCTGATACGACCGGCATTGGACAAAGGTCGCGTTGTGATCAGCGACAGGTTTCACGACTCGACCACGGTTTACCAAGGTGTCGCGCGACGCCTCGATCCCGGCATGGTGACAACGATCAATGATTTCGCTGTCGGCGGCACCGTCCCGGACGTCACGTTCGTGCTGGACATGGACGAGCGGAAGGCGTTCGAGCGCTTGGCCAAGCGTGACCGGCCAGCCGACCGGATGGAGAGTGAACCCCCCGAGTTTTATCGCGCCGTGCGCGAGGGTTACCTGCGCGTCGCGGGACAAGAACCCTCGCGCTTCGCCGTCCTCGACGCCTCGGCGCCCGAGGAAAATATCGCCGCGCAAATCCGCGACACCCTGCTTGAACGCTTCCATGGCTTTTTTGCCCGCTGAAATTCTCGACCGTCTGCGTCGTCTCCACCAGGCGCGACGCCTGCCCCACGCGTTGCTCGTCACCGGCGAACCGGGCAGCGGACGCCGGCAACTCGCGCTGGACATTGCAGCCATGGTCAACGCCATCGGAATTGACAAAGTCGCTGGCCATCCGGACATCCATGTTCTCGAACCGGAGTCCAAATCGCGCCGCATCCTCGTCGACGACTTCCGCGAGTTCTGCCGGCCCTTTTTCTCCACGAGCTTCCGTGCGGGCGCCGTCAAGACGGGTTTGGTTTTCGATGCCGACCGCCTCCACGTCGCCGCCGCCAACGCGTTCCTCAAGACACTCGAAGAACCCCCGCCCGGGTGCCTGTTCGTGCTCGTCACTTCCAACCCCGGACTTCTTCCCGTGACCATCGTCTCGCGCTGCGCCCACTTTCCGGTGCGCACGGCGCAACAAAAGTCGCTCGGTGAAGCTGATGCCGAGATCGCGGCTGCGACGGGACGTCTGCTTGCTTCGCCCGGCCTCGGGCGGACAGGACGCGCCCTGCTTCTCGCGCGACACCTGCAAAAACTTTTGCGCGAGGCCCGGGAAAACATCGCGGACGAGACATCCGCCGCCTTCAAAGAGGAGAAAAAGCGCCTCGGCGACACCGCCGACGAGCAGTGGATCAAAGAAGAGGAGGCCCGGCTCAAGGCGCTGGTCGAAGCCCGTGCGGTCGCCGTGCGCCAGCACCTCGTCGCCGTGGTGGCGGAGAGAACAGCCGACGTGCTGCGCGCGCGTCACGGGGTCGGACACCTGCGCTTTCCGGCTTTGGCGCAGGAATCGCGGCAACTTGCCGCCACGCTTGACGATGCGGCGCTGTTGCGCGTTCTTGACGGCGCGGCGCGCCTGCGGCTTCTTTTGGACCGCAACGTGAAGGAGGACTTCGCCTTGGAAGCCGGTTGTCTCGGTCTCGCATGCCCATGAAAAAACGCATCGTCGCAAAATTCGGAACGGGTGTCCTCACGACCGACGCCAGCGGCCTGCAGCTGGACCGTGCGCAGTTCGCCCGCTTCGCGTCCGAGATCGCCGGGCTCGTGTCCGCCGGGCACGAAGTTATCGTCATTTCCAGCGCAGCGGTCGCCGCCGGCGTCGCGGCGCTCGGCCTAGGAACACGCCCGTCGTCGCTCACGGCCAAGCAGGCGTGCGCCGCAGTCGGACAATCCCAACTCATGCGCGCGTGGGAGGAAGCGCTGACCGCCCACCGGCTCATCGTGGCGCAGCTTCTGCTCACCCACGGCGACATCGACAGCCGCCAGCGGCGACGCAATGCAGAGAATACGCTTCGCGAACTTCTGAAGCACAGGAACGTTATACCCGTGATCAACGAAAACGATTCCGTGGCGGTCGAGGAACTCGGCCTCGGTGACAACGACCGACTCGGGGCCGAGGTTGCCGGGCTTTGCCGCGCGGACCTCTACCTCATCCTCACGCGCAGCGACGGGCTGCAGGCCGACGGGCGCCGCCTCCCGACGGTGACGGATCTTGGCCGGGCGCGTTCCCATGTCACGGGGGAGAAGGGAGAGCACAGCACCGGCGGCATGGCGAGCAAGCTGGACGCGGTCGATTTCGCCACTTCCACGGGCATCGAGACATGGATCCTCGACGGCAGGCAAGCCGGGCAAATGGACGCCGCGGTCGGCGACCGCGACGCGGGAACAAAATTCCCTGCTTCGAAATGACACGACGCATCGCCGCGATCGCCGCCACGACGTGGACCGAGCTGGTCAGGCTCAAGGTCTTTTACTTTCTGGTCATTTTCGCCCTGCTCGTAATCGGCAATTCGTTCTTTCTCGCACGTTTCAGCTTCGAGGAGGAGTTCCAGATGCTTAAGGATATCGCACTCGGTGCGATGGGCATCTTCAGTTCGCTTCTCGCCATTCTCGCCGCCGCCACGCTGCTACCCAAGGACATCGAGGATCGCACCATCTACACGATCCTCGCCAAGCCGGTGTCCCGGACTGAATACATCCTCGGCAAGCTGGGTGGCGTCCTGCTTCTCCTCACGCTCGCGGTCCTGCTCATGGGGGCGGTTTTCGCCGTGGTGCTCGTCCTTCGCACGCAGACCCTGCTTCATGCCGCGCAAATCGAGATGGCTTCGCTGCCGGCCGCCGAGTTGCAAAACGCTTTGGACAAAATCCGCTCGGCCGGCCACGACCCGGACCTGTTCGCCGCGGGAATCGTGATACTCGTCAAGGCGTGGCTGCTCGCGGCCCTCACGCTTTTCATATCCACGTTCGCCAGTTCGACGATTTTCACCACGATCACGGCCTTCGCCGCCTATTTTATCGGGCACCTGCAAGCCACGGCGCGGGAATACTGGCTCGCGGCCGGAGAAGGCGGATTCGGCACCAAAGTCCTCATGGCCGGCATCTCGCTCGTCTTCCCGGATCTGCAGGCTTTCAACCTCACCGACAGCATCGTGACAGGCGTGGACATCCCAGCGGGCTTGCTGATGAAAACACTCGCCCTAGGCGCGGCTTATATTGCCGTCTACACAGCATTGGCCGCCGCCGTTTTCCACAACCGCGAACTCTGACCATGCGCCCGGCGGGAAAATGGATCCTCGTCGCGGCGGCCATCGTTCTTTTCGGGCTTGCCCGGTTGCCGTTTGAGCGGTCGCTCGACCGACTGCAAAGAATGTCGGGCCTGCGTTCCGGCATTCCCGAAATCAGCCTGCGCGAGCAGATCGGGCAGCTTTCTTACGCCGCGGCCCTCGGGGGATTCCGCTCCCTTGTCGCCGCTTTCCTGTGGATCGATGCGCACACCGCGTGGGAACAGACCGCGTGGGGGCGCATGGCGGGCATCTTCCAGAGCGTCACGGCGCTGCAACCGCGCTCGCTCGTGTATTGGGATCTGTCCTCATGGCACATGGCATGGAATGCAGCCATCGCCGCGCGGGAGAATCCGCGTGAACCGAGCGAGTTGCTCCGCATCCGGGCCGAGCGCGAATACAAGCGCCTCGGCCGCGACTTCCTGGAGCGCGGCATCGCCAACAACCCGGACAGCTATCTGCTCCACGAACGCCTCGGTGTTATGCTGCGGGACAAGTTCTCCGATCATGCCGGCGCAGCGGCAGCGTTCGATCGCGCAGCGCAAATGGACGGCGCGCCCGCTTATGTGAAACGCATGGCTGCTTACGAGCTGGCCCAGGTGCCGGGCCGCGAGAAGGAAGCTTACGACCGCCTCCGCGCCATCTATGATCTGGGAGAGAGCGAGCGTCTGCCCCGAGTAATCACCCTGCTCGGGGAACTCGAGACAAAGCTCGGTGTTCCGCAACACCAGCGGATCCAGGATCCCGCTCCGGCGGATTGATCGCGGCAGCAATCAGCATTGCCAAGGCACGGTATCCGGCGGAATCTCAAGACACGCCCTTTCCATGCGCATCGCCCTTTTCGGTGACATCCACAGCAACCTCGAGGCTTTGCAGTCCGTCTTGGCCGACGCGCAAATCCAAGACTGCACGCACTACATCTGCCTGGGTGACTTGGTGGGCTACAGTGCCGACCCGGCGGCCTGCATCGAAACCGTGCGGGCTCTGGATTGCCCGGTCATCAAGGGAAACCACGACGAGCAGGCGGCGATGTCCGGCGCCGTTACAGGCTTCACCGACCTTGCCGACGTCGCCATCCGCTGGACGCGCCAGCAACTCGGGGATGAGGACAAAGAGTGGCTGCGGTCGCTGCGACTCCAGCGTGTGATCCGCGACTTCACCGTCGTGCACGCCACCCTCGATACGCCGCACAAGTGGGGCTACATTGTCACCCCCGGTGATGCGGCTGCAAGTTTCACCTACCAACACACGCCGGTGTGCTTCTTCGGCCATACCCACGAGCCCTTCCTTTACCGCACGGGCATCGTGGTGAAAAAACAGCTCTATGACACCGTGCGCCTGCACCCGGGAACGCAATACATGATCAACGTCGGCAGTGTCGGACAGCCGCGCGACGGCGATTGGCGTGCCGCCTACGTGATTTATCAACCGGAGACGATGGACATCGAACTGCGGCGTGTCCCTTACGACATCGAAACGGCGCAGCGCAAAATCATCGATGCCGGGCTGCCGGAGGAACTCGCCCACCGGCTTGCCGTCGGCAAATGAACCCTTCCCGCCTGCTGGTGCTCAAGCCCAGCTCCCTGGGCGATATCGTCCACACTCTTCCAGCGGTAGCCGCCCTGCGCGCGCGCTTCGCAAAGGCGCACATCACTTGGATGGTGAACCCCGAATGGGAACCGCTGCTCATAGGGAACCCCCACGTCGATAGCACGCTTGTTTTCCCGCGCGCGGAATTCCGGGGACCAGCCGGATGGCTGCGTTTCCGGCGATGGCGGGCGGACCTTCCGACAAAACTCCAACCCGACCTCATCCTCGACTTTCAGGGACTGCTGCGCACGGCGTTGACGGCGCAGGCGTTCCGCGGAACCCCTGTTTACGGAATGTCAGATGCACGCGAGGGCGCCCGCCTTTTCCACTCGAAAACGGTGCGCATTGACGCCGATGCGCACGCCGTCGAGCGCTACCTTGGGCTTGCCGCAGCGGTCGGAGCTACGATGGAAGGGTCGCCGGTTTTCAGCCTCCCAGCCGGCAGACAGCCCTCCGCCGCCTTGCCACCCGCACCGTGGATCCTTTTACACCCCTTCTCCCGAGGACACGGGAAATCACTCACGACGGAAAGTATCCGCGCTTTCTGCCGCAAGGCGGCCCATCCTGTCGTCATTGCCGGACGCAACGAGGCTTCCCTGCCGGGTCTGCCGGAAAATGCCGTGAATTTATCGAACAAAACCAATCTTGCCGAGTTGATCTGGCTGCTACGCAGCGCGGCCTTCGTCGTCAGCGTGGACAGCGGACCGATGCATCTGGCCGCCGCGGTCACGGACAAACTCATCGGCATTCACACATGGAGCGACCCGTGCAAAGTCGGACCCTATCGTCCGGGAGCGCATGTATGGAAAGGCGGCGAGTTTTTTCCCGCGCTCGATCCCGCGTCATCCCGGGCGAAATCGGCTGTCCCGGACATTCATGATGCGGAGACAATCGCCCGGTGGACAGCCCGGCAATTCAGCTAGGCGCCGGGCGGCGACATGGCGCGCCGCGAGATTTTGCGGCGGATCAGCATCAACGCCTCGCGCGCTTCTCCGACGTGGAGCAAGGCACAGACACCGAAGTAGGCGGCAGCACCGGCCGCGATCACCGTGAGAAGCGACCACGTGCGGTCCGTCAGTGACACCGCAGCCAGCCACGGCTCAAGCCTCAAGCGCCCTGCATGGCAGACCGCGGCCAACGCACCCGCGGCAACAATCATCTTCGCGAACGGACCGATCAACGACGCGGTGTTCATTCCTGCGGCAGCGCGGCGCATGAGCAAGTAGAGCATCAGAAAATTCGCCACGGCGGAAAGTCCGGTGGACAAAGCGAGTCCGCGGTGCCCCATTCCCATGCGGAATGTGAGCTGCCAGTTCAAGAGCACGTTGAGCGCGATGGCCACGAAGCTCACCATCATCGGCGTCCATTTGCGGTCGAGAGCGTAAAATGCCGGCGACAGAACCTTGATGCATGCGTAGGCCATGAGGCCCACCGCGTAAAACTTCAGCGCAGCACCGGTCTGGAGCGTGTCGGCGGGAGAAAATTTCCCGCGCTGATAAATGAGGCCGATGATTTCGTCGCTCATGAGGACAAGCCCTACAGTGGCCGGCAAGGTGAGAAAAAGGGCCAGCCGCAGCGCCTTGGACAATGTTGCGCGGAAGTGCGCCATGTCGCCGCCAGCCGCGATTTTGGAAACTGCGGGCAGCGTGACCGTGGCGATGGCCACACCGAATATCCCGAGAGGCAGCTGCATCAAACGGAACGCGTAGGACAGCCAACTCACGGCGCCATCGCCGAGATAGGAGGCAAACACGCTGTTCACCATCACATTCACCTGCACGGCACTTGCGGCAATAACCGCCGGCAACATGAGGACAAGCACCCGCTTCACATCCGGATCGTTCCAATGGAAGTCGAAGGCGAAGGAAAACCCGACCTTGCGCAGGCTCGGCAACTGAACGGCCAGCTGCAGAAACCCGCCGACAAGCGTGCCTATGGCGATTCCAACCAAGGCGCGAGGTCCGAAACACGGGTCAATCAGCCATGCGATGGCCACACCACCGACAATGGAACCGATGTTGAAAAAGCTCGATGCCATCGCAGGCATGCCGAAAACGTTGCGCGAATTGAGCATCCCCATCACCAGCGCCGCGAGAGAGACGAGCAAAATAAACGGGAACATGATGCGCGTGAGTTCAATGGCAAACGCAGACTTCGCGGGATCAAAACCAGGCGCCAGCAAGTCCATAAGCGGGCCTGCAAAAATAATTCCAAGCAGCGTGACGATGCTCATGAACACGAGCGTGAGGGTGGCCATCTTGCGCGCAAGCACCCACGCCGCGTCCACGCCCCTCTCCACCCCGATTTTGGAAAAGACCGTCACAAATGCCACCGACAACGCGCCCTCGGCAAAAAGATCCCGCAAGAGGTTCGGGGCACGGAAGGCCGTGATATAGGCGTCCATCCCCCGCCCTGCACCGAAAAGCGCAGCCAGGATCAACTCGCGCGCCAGTCCGAGCACGCGACTCAGCATCACAGCCAAGGCCACGATGCCGGCGGCGCGCGTGTTGAGCTTTTCCTTACTCATGCGATGCCGCCCTGCGTAGCCGATCCATGATGGCCATGCCCAGCCCGGATTCCGCAACCGTGCGGGCATAAATGCGTTTCACGCCCGATGAGTCGAGCCGACGAAGGGCCGAGAAGAACACCGGCGCCGCCTCCGCGGGGTCGGCCGGCAGATTTTCCAGTGCGGCAAATCCTGCCGTCCCCCCGCCGAAGGCAAGTAGCCCGCTTTCCGCCGCATCAGCAGGCAATGTCGCGCCCGGCGAGAGGATCGTCAGCGGGGTTCGCGGCGCATAATGGCTCTCGAGCATGCCCGGGGCAGCGATCGCAACGGCGCGTTCCGCATGCTCGACGCGGGCAAACTTTTCCAACTGCTCGCGAGTCACCGGCCCGGGGCGAAGAAGAACCAGGCGCCCGGCTTCCACGGCCACGATCGTCGATTCCAGTCCGTGCCGGCACGCCCCCCCGTCGACCACCAACGGAATGCGTCCGCCCAACTCCTCGACCACGTCCTGCGCCGTCACCGGACTGATTCTCCCGAAACGGTTGGCGCTGGGCGCGGCCACGGGATGCCCAAGCGCTGCCACCACCGCCGCCATCACCGGATGCGCACTGCAACGCAATGCGACGGTCGGCAGCCCCGAGCGCACAATGTCCGGAACCGTATCGTTGGACGGAAGCACCATGGTCAAGGGTCCCGGCCAAAAAGCCGCCGCGAGTTTTCGCGCGGCCTCGAGCACATCGCCGTCTGCGCATGACAGTTTTTCGATCCATTCCTCGCCGGCCACATGCACGATGAGCGGATCGAATGCCGGACGCTCTTTCGCGGCGAACACCTTCGTGGCAGCGGACGCATCCATTGCATCGCACGCCAAGCCGTAAACTGTTTCGGTCGGCACCGCCACCACGTCGCCTCGACGCAAAAATTCCGCCGCGTGCAAGGCCGCAGCGCCAATTTGCACATCGCCCAAAGCGGAGATGACCTCGGTTTTCATGGTGTCCGATGCGATACGCTGCCGGATCGCCGTCTGCTCGCCCGAAGTTTCTTGCGGCCTCCGTTCGACGACTGATGGCAAGCGCCGGCGAGGTGTTTTTGCGCAGACATCGCAGCCCGCGAATCATGACCGGGTTGATTACCTTTTCCAATATGCAATTGACGACCCCTCCGGCGCACACTCATATACGCAGCAGACGCGGAGAATCGCGTCAAGAAACCACCCCAGATGTATGTCCCGAGGAATTGTAAAATGGTTTAACAACAAAAAGGGCTTCGGCTTTATCACCGACCCCAGCGGCGCCAGCGCCGACATCTTCGTGCATTATTCGGAGATTCGCGGCGATGGCTACAAAACGCTGGAGGAGGGCGACGCGGTCGAGTTCGAACTCTCGCCCAGCGAGCGCGGACCCAAAGCCCTGAACGTCGTGAAAGTCTGAAAGTGTTTCGCAATCTGGTCCTCGTCGGATTCATGGGATCCGGCAAATCCAGCGTCGGCCGGATCCTCGCGTCGCTCACCGGCTACGCCCTGGTGGATACCGACACGCTCGTCACCCTGGAGGCCGGCATGTCGATCCCGGCGATTTTCAAACAGCACGGCGAGGCGCACTTCCGCGAGATTGAAACGCGCGTCCTCCGAAGCCTTGTCGGACGCCTCGGACTCATCGTTGCCACCGGCGGCGGCGTCATTATCTCCGCCGACAACCGCGCAATCCTTCCGCAGATCGGTCCGGTTGTCTGGCTCGACGCCACGCCGGAGCAACTGCACCAGCGCGTCAAACACAGCAAACGCCCTCTCCTGCGCACAGCCGATCCGCGCCGCACGCTGGAGGAACTTTACCGCGCCCGCGAACCTCTCTACCGCGAAGCCGCCACTGTCCGCATCGACTCCGGAAAACTGAGCCACCGGCAAACCGCCGAAGCCGTCCTAGCCGCCCTGCAGTAGAACCTGTCCCGACCCCCGCGGGGTGGCGCAGCGTGCTCGAGGATTCAGCGGACCTTCGACAGCAACCCCAGGGCGAGAAGCCCCGCGAGTTTCCCGGAAAGATTTTTTACCCGGGCAAGAAGGTCCAGCGCGCGTTGTTTTTCGAGCTTTCCACCGCGGCTTCGATAAACGCCATGCCGCGGATGCCGTCGGCGATTTTCGGATAGTCGAGCGCGGATGGATCCGGTTCGCGTTTTTCCATCACCGCACGGAGGTGGCTGGCAAAGTTGCGATAAATGTTCGCAAACGCCTCGAGGTAACCCTCCGGATGTCCGGGAGGAACACGCGTGTTTTCTGCCGCGGACTTGCCGAGGTAACCCATGCCTGCGCGCAGGATTTCGGTCGGACGATCCGGCCACTTGAGCAGAAGCGTATTCGGCTCCTGCTGGTGCCATTCGAGCCCGCCGAGTTCGCCATAAACGCGAATGTTCAGATTGTTCTCCTCGCCGACCGAGATCTGCGAAGCGTGCAGCACACCCTTGGCGCCGCCCTCGAAGCGCAGCAAAATATTGGCGTCGTCATCGAGCCGGCGCCCCGGGACGAAAGCCGTCAAGTCCGCGGCCAGTTCTTTGATCCGCAGACTTGTGATGTATTCAGCAAGGTTCTCGGCGTGCGTCCCGATGTCGCCGAGACATCCGGCCGCACCGGAGCGCGCGGGATCCGTCCGCCACGAGGCTTGCTTCTGTCCCGTTTCTTCCAAGCGGGTGGCCAGCCAGCCCTGAGGGTATTCGACGACAACTTTGCGGATCTTGCCGAGACGCCCAGAGCGGATGATCTCGCGCGCCTCCTTGACCAGAGGATATCCCGTGTAGTTGTGCGTGAGCGCGTAGAGCAACCCGGTGCGATCAAGCAAGTCGCCGAGTGCCCTGGCTTCCGCGAGATTGAAAGTCGCAGGTTTGTCGGAGACGACATGGAATCCGTGTTCCAGCGCCGCCTTGGCCGGCGCAAAATGCAAATGATTCGGGGTGACGATGGATACGAAGTCCATGCGCAAGTCCCGCGGCAACGCAGCCTCGTTGGCCATCATTTCTTCGAATGTTCCGTAACAGCGCTCCGGCGGCAGGAACAAATCGGCACCCGAATCTTTCGAGCGCTGCGGGTCGCTGCTGAACGCACCGCAAACCAGTGCGATCTGTCCATCAAGTGCCGCTGCCGCACGGTGGACAGCGCCGATGAATGCACCGCGGCCGCCTCCGACCATGCCCATGCGGATTTTGCGGGTCGCGGCGCTCATGACTTCTTCTTTTTGGCAAACGCCGCATCGAAAGCCACGGCGCTCGTCGGAAAATCGAGTTTGCGCGTGAAATCCGCCGCTTCAGTCGCCCCATGGATGCGGTCCATCCGGATATCTTCCCATTCGACCGAAAGCGGACCGTGATAGCCGGCGTCGTTGAGAGCGACGATCACCGCCTCGAAATCGATGTCCCCGCGGCCCGGCGAACGAAAATCCCAATAGCGACGCGGATCGCCGAAGGACAAATGGCCGCCGAACACCCCGCTATCGCCCGTCCCCTTGCCCCACCATACGTCTTTGATGTGCGCGTGGAAAATCCGCGGGCCGAAACAGCGGATGAATTGCACGTAATCCACGCCTTGATAGCCGAGATGCGACGGGTCGTAGTTGAATCCGAAGCGCGGATGGTTTCCGACCGCGGCCAGCGCACGCCCGGCCGAGGCGATATCGAAGGCGATTTCGGTCGGATGGACCTCGAGGCCGAAATTGACATCGACTTTTTCGAAAGAGTCGAGGATCGGACGCCAGCGTTTCCCGAAATCGGCGAAGCCTCTGTCCCAGTATTCCTGCGAGGTCGGAGGGAATGAGTAGATCGAATGCCAAATGGATGAGCCGGTGAATCCATTGACCGTGACCGGGTGTCGGCTCTTCGCATAACCGGGCTTCGTGTCGAAAAAAGCGCGCGCTGCCCTGCCTGCGGCGATCATTTGCTTCGCCGCGCGCCGGCGAACACTCTCAGGATCGCCGTTGCCCCAGACTTCCGGCGGTAATATGGCTTTGTGCCGCTCATCGATAAGATCGCATACCGCCTGGCCGACGAGATGGTTCGAGATGGCAAAGCAGGTCAGCCCATGGTCCGAGAGCAATTCCCATTTTTCGCGGACGTAGGATTTTGAAGACAGGGCGCGGTCAACCTCGAAATGGTCTCCCCAGCAGGCAAGTTCGAGGCCGTCGTAGCCCATGCGTTTGGCCAAAGGAGCGAGTTCGGCAAGCGGCAGATCAGCCCATTGGCCAGTGAAGAGAGTGACAGGTCTTTTCATGGGAGAATTCAGTGGAATTTGGCGGGAATGGAACACACGACTTTCTCACTTTTCGCCGCCAAGTCGAGAACGAGAAGCGGTCGCCTTGTTCACACGATTGCGGCGGCCGGCACTGCTCCGTCCGTCTGCCGCGCGACAATGTTGGCGTAGTAGCACCCGCACTTGGTCTGCAGCAAGCCGGCTGCTTTTGCGGCAACCTAAAGTCAGCGGAAACCCACGGCGGAACGTTCCGCGGCCGCAGAGTCCTCCGGCAAAGGCTCAAGCGGAGGCGAATTCGCGCAGACGTCGGGGATACGGACCGTCGAGCGCGCCCATTTGACGCCATTGGTGATGACGCGCTGCACATTCGCGTCGTGATAAGTCGGATAAGTCTCGTGTCCTGGACGGAAATAAAACACCCGGCCGTTTCCGCGTTGCCACGTCGCTCCACTGCGGAATACTTCGCCGCCGGTGAACCACGAAATGAAGATCAGCTCGTCCGGCGCGGGGATACCGAACGGCTCGCCATACATTTCCTCGGCGGGAATCTCGAAAAATTCGCCAAGCCCGGAGGTGATCGGATGGTGCGGCGCAACATTCCACACGCGCTCTTTGTCGGTCGCTTCCCGCCATTTGAGCGAACATGTCGTGCCCATGAGGCGTTTGAAAATTTTCGAGTAATGGCCCGAGTGCAAAGCGACAAGTCCCATGCCTTCGAGCACGCGGCGGTGGACGCACTCGACCACCGCATCAGCGACATCCCCGTGCGCCATGTGCCCCCACCAGACGAGAACATCGGTTTTTTCCAACCGGTCCACGCAAAGGCCGTGTTCCGGTTGGTCCAGCCAGGCCGTGCATACCTCGAGTTCCGGATCTTTGCGCAAAAACGCTGCAATCGTCTCGTGCATGCCGTCGGGATAAATCGCCGCGACTGCGGGGTTTTTCTTCTCGTGGCGGAATTCGCCCCAAACGGTGACGCGGATGCTCATGGATCGGCAAAAATCAATGCAACTGGCGGATTTTGCAATCGCAACTGCCTATTCGCGTGAAACCTGCAGAGGTCCACCGTAGACAGAGCGGTGCGCCTGAAAGCCGGACTTCATGCTTGGCGTTGCTCCACCAACTGCCGGGCGGCACGGGCGTTGGAAGCGATCGTCGCCCAATCTTTGGCTTTGATAGCATCGCGCGGCGCGATCCAGGACCCGCCGATGGCAGCTATGATTTTGTCGCGGAGATACGCGCCGGCATTTTTCGGTGTCAATCCCCCGAGCGGTATGTAGCGCAACCCAAGGTGCGCGTAGGGCGCAGCCATGGCAGCAAGATAGGGCAATCCGCCGAGTTGCTCGGCGGGAAAGAATTTCAGCAAGCGGCAACCGTATTCGAGCGCCGTCTCGATATCGCTCGGCGTGGCCACGCCGGGACCGAAAGAAAACTCAGCCTCCCGCGCGGCCGCAAGTAGGCGCGGATTGCAACCCGGCGACACCCCGAACGCCGCTCCGGCTTTGCGTGCGGCATGCAACTGCTCTACCGTCAGGATGGTGCCGATGCCGGCCGTCATTTCCGGCGCCTCGCGACGAATCTGCACGAGCGCCTCGATAGCCGCCGGCGTGCGCATGGTCAGCTCCATGACATTCACGCCACCTTCAAGCAGCGCCCGGGCCAAAGGGACTGCATCGCCGACATCATCGACCACCAGCACCGCCACGACGCCGGCTTGCGAGACTTTTTCGGCCAGCACAGGATCAAAAAGCGGAGTCGTCATGGCCGGACTCTGCCAACTGAAAGCCGGCACGTCGAGCCGGCAGGCAGCACCCAACCCCGTAAATGCAGCACCGCAGCGCCTTCGTAAAAAGCGATCTGCCAAAAACCCGAGGCCAAGTTTTACCCGAGTGCCCTATGCGCGGAACAGATCAAGTGTCCCGAAGTCGCGTCCAAGCACAGGCTTCGAAGGTGTAGCCAGCCAGCGCTCGAGAATGGTGGCATAAACTCGACGGAAGTCCGTGCCATGCACCAGATCGCCACGGTATAGCTTGGTCAGACTTGGATGCTCGCAATGGATTCCGGCTTTCACGCCTCCGCCAAAAAGAAACAGAGGCGCCGCCGCTCCGTGGTCGGTGCCATTGCTCGCATTCTGCGCAACGCGCCGACCGAACTCGCTGAAGGTCAGCAAAGTCACGCGATCGAAATTCCCCTGATCTTTGAGGTCGCGGCAAAAAGCGGCCACCGCCTCGTCGAACACGCGAAGCTGCCGGTCGTGGGCGCCGGTCTGGTTCGCGTGCGTGTCGAAACCTCCGAGGGAAACATAGTAAACGCGCGCGGGCATGCCGCCACCGATGAGCTGGGCCACGAGTTTCAGGCGACGACCGAGATCCGATGCGGGATATTCCTTGCTGCTGCGGGCTTTCCGCAGAATGTCCTGCACTTGCGCGGAAGACGCCGCTGCGTCCAGCGCGGCACGCTGGAGAAAATCGGCAAGGCCGGTCTCGGGCGCTGACGATCCGAAAAGCATGTCAATCGAGCCACCGTCCGGCGCTGCCTCGTCATCGTCAGGCTCGGCTGGCGCCGGATCCATGCCTTGCTGGAACCGGTAGTCCTGCGGCGAGCCGATGGCGATGGCCTTGCCCGACTTGGACCGCAAGGCCTGCGGCAACTGGTCCGCCGTGGCGATGGCCTGCCCGGGATCTTCGCCACTGCAGGCCGCATCGCAATAACGGCCCAGCCAGCCGTATGTGTCCATCTTGTCGGAATCGCTCGCCGTGTGCCAGATCTCCGTCGCGCGAAAATGAGAACGGTTCGGGTTCGGATAGCCCACACCCTGGACGATGGCAGCGCTGCCCTCGCCGAGCATCGACGCGAGATTCGTCAAGGACGGGTGAAGTCCGCAATGGTCGTTCACGCGGAGCACTTTAGCCGCCGGGATCGCCAGTGCCGGGCGGGCGCTGTAATACGCGTCGTCCGCGAAGGGCACGACCGTGTTGAGTCCGTCGTTGCCTCCTGCCAACTGCATCACGACAAGGATCGTGCTGTCCTTGCCGGTTGCCGTGGAGAAACCGGTTTCCGCCGACTCGAGCAGCGCGGCGAATGTGCGGTCGATGAAAGATGGAACCGTCGTGGCGACTGCGCCCCCAAGCAACGTGGTGCGCAGGAAGCGGCGGCGCGTGAAAAGATGTTCGTTCATGGCGTTTCAGCAGAGGTTGTATTCCGGCGCGGCAAGCAAAACCATCGACGCCTCGCGCACGGTCTCATCCGTGCAAGGGAAGGCCTTTTTCTCCAGCACCGAGCCGAGGTGATGCCGTGTGGTCGTAGACGGCGCAGCAGCGAGAAACACCGCCTCAAGCCGCTTTTGCAGCGCGTCGGCGGACACGCGCGCTTCGGGCGGCGCGACATTGCGCCAAGCCAGTGCGTCAAGAGAGCTTTCGCCGATCTCTGGCAGCGGAGGTGCGACCGAAACGAAAAGGCGGGCGGTGTTGCTCCGGCGTATCAGCGTGGCACTGTTGATCCACGCCGCTCCACCATCCCACCCTTTGACGCTTGGAGGTTGAAAGAGCCTCTGACCGAGGTCGGAGACGAGAGGCAAAGCAACTCCCGGCGGCAGCAGTTGCCGTCCCAGCTCGGACGAGGCCTGCACAAGCCACTGCACGGGACTTTTCACCTGCGAGGAGCGAACTCGGTCCGAGTAGAACTCCGGGTGCGTGAAGGCAAAGCGCAGAAACTTGCCCGTGTGCAGCTTCTCCTCCCCGTAGCGGGATGCCAGAGCAGGGGCGAGCTCCGGCGAAGGTGCCCTTCCCGCGTAGAACTCCCAAAGTTTTCCCGCCAGAAATTCTGCGCAGCGCGGCAGTGAGCACAACAGGTCGATCGTTCCAGCGGCATCGAATCGTCCGCGTTTTCCGAAAATAACTTTCTCTCCGCTGTCGTATCGCCGCGGCACGAAATCCGCCTGCCCATTGTCGCGGTGCACCACCCAACCGGTGAAAGCGCGGGCCGCCTCGCGAATATCATCCTCCGTGTAGTTCCCTTCCCCGAGCGTGAAAAGCTCCATCACCTCGCGCGAGAAATTCTCGTTCGGTGCTTTCGCTTGGTTCTGGCGTCCGTCGAGCCACACGAGCATTGCAGGGTCGCAAACCATGGCCTCGCACAAATCCCGGAAAGGACCGCTGCCGAGTCGCCGCAAGGTCTGATTTTGCAACAGCATTGCATGATTGCAGCGCACCTTGGTCTGGCTCGTCGCGAAATGTCCGTGCCAGAAAAGTGTCAGCTTCTCGGACACTGCTTGCCGCGGATCCCTCATGCGCCGCAACCACCAATATTGGATGTCGCGGAACGCTTCCATCTGTTGGCGTTTGAAACGTCGAAACTCCTCGTCTTTCCCGTTTTTGCGCGCCTGCCGGAGTCTTCTTTCTTTCTCCCGCTCTGCCGGATCGGTTGCCGGCGCATCAAGACCGCCTTCGCTGGGTTGGAGCAGATGGTCCACTGCCCCCTCCATCCCGAGGGCCTCGAGTCTGGCCGCCTCCTCCGGAGTTCCCCCGAAGCCAGCCCGCCGCAGCAAATGTGCTGCTGTCCGCGCGTTCCACTGCACTTGAGTTGCGACAGCCATACGAGTCCTTTAACCCCGCACCCGCGCGTGCGATGCGGAAAAAAGTCAACGGCTCTGGTATTTGTCGCGGCTTGTTCCTTTATCGAAGGATTGACGATGCGAATCCGGGCGCCCCAATCCCTCCGATTTGCTTTTCAAGGCATCGGCGCTGCGTAGGCTTACGGGCGCAATGGGTTGCGGCGGCACAAATCCTCCGGCCGCGCGCATCTGCTGCGGTGCATGTGGACGCCGGGATTTAACCGCGCGGCGAAGATGGCCTCGGAAGAGCATGAACGCGAAGAAGCCGAGCGGAACAGCGAGCAACACACCCGCAACCACCCACAGCCACGAGGGCACGCCACCGCGCACACCGTATTGGACGAACAGTGTAGCCAGCAGGCCGATGCCAATCAGCCCCACAAACCAAACCAAAGGCGCAATCGCCGAGAGAAAACGACGCTCGTGCTGACGTTGGATGTAGCGCGGCGATTTGGAGCCGGTGTTCACAAGGGGGGAAACGTGACTTACCAACTGGATACACGATTGTTTAACGGGCGCAAGCCGTGTTCAGACTGCCCGCACAATCGTCGCCCGAAGCAAAAGTTTGCGGGCGCGGCCGCCGCGGGCTAAATAGTCCCCAGTTCATCACGACCATGACCCTCAAATCATCCCTGCCCCGCCCCGCCCTCCGCCGCAACGCCTTCACCCTTATCGAACTTCTCGTCGTCATCGCGATTATCGCTGTTCTGGCCGGCTTGGCGTTTCCGGCAGTTCAAGGGGCGCTTGAGCAAGGCCGGAAGGCCCAAGCTCGCAATGACCTTCAGCAATTGGTCACAGCCATCAAGGCTTATCAGTTGGAGTATGGCAAACTGCCGACTGTCGCTGACAAAGGGGAGTTTGAATCGGATAATAACAGGCTGGTAACTGTTTTGCGCGGTGTCGCAAATGAGGGTGACGACAAAATCAGATTCAATCCGAGAATGATCGCTTTTTTTGAGCCTAAAGTTTCAAACGCTAAAAAAGGTGGAATCGGACCGGATGGCGTATTTTATGACCCTTGGGGACAACCTTATAAGATCAGGCTCGATGACAATTACGACAACGCAATCAACAATTTCTACTCTCAAAATGCGGGTTTTGCGAACCTCAACTATTCCGTGATTGCAGCTTCAGCTGGTCCAGACAAAACGTTTGGATCAGGTGACAAAAACTCAGGGACCGCCAAGGACGACATCATTTCTTGGCAATAGGCGACGCGGAACCGCAGGCGCACCATGTCCCTCTGATAGCGCACTGAAGATTGCGGAGCATGACGACGCGTCCGTCCGCTTATCCCCGTCGCCTGCGCGCCCTTCAAGGAAAAGACTTTCTCTTATTTCTTTGGCAACGATTGCGTTTCCGGTTTTAAGCTTTCGAGCAACTCGTTCCGTTGCTGGTCGGCGTTTATCGCCAAGACATTCGGTCGCCCCGGCGTTTGCGGAGAGTCGAAAAATATCACATTGCAGTTTTCGCCCGGCTTGGCCGCAAGGCCGGAAAGCGTATGCAGATCGCGGTCCCCGAATTTTTTGTCCTGAAAGAACATTTTAATCTCTTTCTCTCCCGGAGTGATGAAAAGCTCTCTAGGCAGGCCGGGTTGCAAATTCCCAATACTTTCCCCGCCGATAGTCACTTTTGTTTGGTAGCCGCCGATCGTTGAAACCAGTAGAAGCCTGGCCATGCCACGCCTTTTTTGGTTTTCCAACAACGGGTAGTCGCGCAGCACAAGAGCCCGGACATCCGACTTGTGGCCGATCATGCCGGAGATCACCACTGTGCAGAAAGTTCCCGGCGGCAAGTTGGCCGGAATTCGTTCCAACACCTCCGGACTTCCGCGCCTCCGGACTTCGAGTGTTCCTTGCCCCTCTGCTTCGACCGGCTGCATGAGGGAGCTTTCACCGACACGCAGGTCCGTTACCAAGGTCGCGCTCTTGAAAGTGACATCCAGCGAGGCACGCCAACGATCCTGCAAATCCGTGCCGCAGACGTTCACGAAAGAGGCGTAGGCCGTTTTCCGCGGATCAAGCTGGCTCCCATACTCCGGCCGTGCCTCCTCCCGCGCTTCGGACAGGCCCGGGCACGCAAACGCCATGGCAAACCATATGGAAAAAGTCAGCACGCGCGGGAAAGAGGCGTTTTTCATCAGTAATTCATCTCACGCAGCTTGACGAAATTCCAACGCTGCGGCGCGACACGCTCGAAATCGCTGGTTGCCTCGGGGTATGTCGGCGCGAGATGAACCAGCAATTCTTTGACTGCGGTCGAGGAAACTTGGAACCTGTCACCGACGAATCGACCTGATTGGCCGATCGAAAAGACGGTAAAACCCAGGCTTTGGGTCGTGAGAAGGTTCGCACTGCGGCGAAAGAACTCCTCCTTGCCGGCATCTGATACCGGCGTGGTGGTGTTCGTCATATCCACTCCCGCCACCAAATTGGTTCCCGCATGGAAGGCTGACGCCAGGGAAACGTCACCCAAAGAAACCAGGCCGGCAGCATTGGTCGCTGTCGCGAGGAGATTCGGAAGCAAAGCATTGCTGTTGATCGTTTTTCCGCCCAGCGCTGCAGACGCTCCACTGGCGGGATTGGTCTCGAAAACAAAGCCCTCAGTCAGGGCTCTGAAAACAAACCCGCCATCCCTCACAAGGGAGTTCGGGTTCACGCGCCCACGGTCGTTCGTGCTCGTGGTAAAAATATCCGCAAGAAGGAAAGCGTTTCGCAGGTAGTTTGTATTTGTGACGAAATCGGAGCCGCGCCCACCGAGCCAATTGGCATATTCGCCGGTTCCGTTGCCCGCACGATTGTTGGTTCCTGCGTCGGACTGGCCCAAGCGGAGGGTCGCGCCGTGCGAACGATATCCGGCAAGCGAGTGCCGCGACGGGTCATAAACGAAGCCCAGCTCGCCGACTGAGAAGAGCGGGCGGTTGGCGACAAAATGATTGCCGGCGGGGTCGGAGGTGTATTCCTTCCAACCGCGGCGCCATCTGGAGACGCCAGTGGCAAATCCCCGGTCGCTATAATTAAAGTTGAGAGAACCCAAGGTCAGACTGTTTGAGTTTGCGTTGAATTTGCTCTGATAAACCGCTCCTCCCGCCGCAGTTGTTCGCCAGGTGCCCCCGGTGTTGTTCGCTAGAGATGAAATCTCCATGTTCGCAAGAAGGTCGCCGCGACTGAATCGCGCCTCCGTATCGGCGTCGCCTGAAGTGTTCCTTGAGAAAGTCACAGGATCTGCAGGGAAAGTCCAATTGTAGACGGGGTTGTCAGCACCCCTTCCTATGAATAAACGGTCAGCCGTATAAATCTTCGGCGCGATATCGTAGACCCCCGCACTGGAAGCAAACACCAAGCGCTCTTCCGCGTCCGCGTAAGGCATAGCCGAGCTCTTGCTGGTGAAAACATTGTATCTGGGATTACCGGACACGGTTATCTCCTGTGTCGTCAACTGATAGACTTCATCGACGCCAGCCATGGGTATAGACGCACCACCGGGATCGAAAGTATCCCAAGTGCCGGGACCGGTGCCCCGCGTCAGCCCGTAAACAGTTCCTGCAGCGATGGCAATGGGCGTGCTGTCAGTTGTCACAACCGCGTAGCCATTGGGAGGAATTTCAAAACTTGATGGCAAACGCATAACCAAGTCGGGAGGACGAAGCGGGATGTCCATCCAGCCGCCTGCACTGGGCTTTCGCTCGGTCCAGCGCTCGCGCTGGGTCAAAAGGATATAAGGATCGTTAAGGTCGCTATACCGAACTGTGCGACCAGTAGGATTGTGAAGCTCGACATAGTGGGCGAATTTCGCGTTTAGCGACACAGTTCCACCTGCTCCAGCAGCAGGATTTTGGGCTGTTATAACGCAGAGATACTCCGAAAGAACAGGTGCACCATCCTTACCCACCGCTGGTATATCGTGAAGTGTCAGACTATTTCCGAATGGCATCAAACTTCGCACGCTCAACACATTCGTGGCCACCGAAGTCGCGCCAAACGCCGTGACAACGGTCGCGGCATTGTCCGCATCAACAAAATCCCGGATATTTGCGGCAATTTTGCGGACATAAAACTCCCTGTCATCCCCCGTGGCATCGGAAGCCGAGCGTGCACCAAATTCCGGAAGATTATTAGTGATGGCTTCCGTGATTGAATCCATCTCCTGCTGGATACGTGCCGCGTCGGTTGGAGCAGCCGCTATAACCGTATTCAGATTCAACTTCAGCTTCCCGTCGGGAGCGCGGCGGTCGTGATATGCCGCTGTGGTGATATATGGCCGGAGCCTATTCCAAACATCGCTGTCATTGATGGGGGCTGCACCTTCAACCAGCGGAAAGCGAAGCAGGCTTTTGTCCCCAAGAGTTGAGGCGGTCCGCTTGAAGGCAAGAAGGTTATCCACTTGGCTCTTGCTCAATAATCCACCGGAGACACCGACACCGCCCGGCGAGCTATTGGTTAAAAAGGACAGGCTGACCTCCCCCAAGTTCGTTCCGTAACTCCGAGGAAGCGCGCTGTTCCACGGTCCGTTGGTGTTGTTGCCCGCAATTCCGACATCGAGCTTGCTGCACTCGTCGTCGGTCCAATACGCAAAACGGCCTACGATCTTTCCTGCATTGTTGCTCAGGTAGATCCAGTTGACGGGAATGGCCAAGCGCGTGCCGTTGGTTGTGAGTCCGACAAGCCCGTTTGTCATCACCTGCCAAACGCGATTGATATCAACCGCCAGGTCGGTGGGGTCGGTGATGTTCCGCGAGACCGACTCTCCTTGAATCTCATCGTTCAGCGTGCGCGCGTTCGTGTCGATGAGCGAAGCGTTGGCGGAATCGAAATACGATTCGGTCGTGAAAGCGGAACTGAACAAAGGATATCTTCGCGTGGCAACAATTCCTTCGTTCAGCTGTCTCTTCGCAAAGAAGAGGTATGGAGAGGGAACGGTCGACGCGGGGTTGCGGGCGTAGATAGTGGCATAAGGTCCGTCAAGCGTGGTTTGCCACAAGCTTGCCAATGCGGACTCAGCCCCTGCCTCAGCGGCAAGTTGCGCCTGCAAATAGTCGGACACAATCCGCGTGGTAAAACGCTCGGTTGTTGCCGTCTGGCTGAAAGCCACCATGACCACCGCCAAAACGGCAATGACGATCACCGTGGTGACGAGCGCGGCGCCGCGCTTTTGGTCTGCTGCCTCGCCATCTTTCATGGCTGTGGATCCGGGAGGTCAACGCGGAAGGAAAACAGTGCTGCACCAGGCAGGAGCGCGTTCGTGTTTTCCAACAAAGCAGCATTGGTCGCGGTCTGAGAATCCACCGCGGCGAAGTTGAACTCGATCATCGCCGGACAGTTCCCCGCGCTATAGGCGCAGGAAATGGGATGCAGGTTTGTATCCAGAATCACGAAATTGCTGTTTGTGACGTATTGGCCCAGCGCCATCCGGCGCACGGCCTGACGATTTTCAGGCAGCAATGCACTTGCAACGAGTTGGGCACTGTTTGTCGAAGGCGCGGGAAAAGAGCCCGCTTGGAGAACTGCCAATGTTTCTGCACTGCCTTTGAAAGAGCGCATTAACCGGCGCTCCCCGGGAACCAACGCGTAATCGATAAAACAGATGTCCCCTGCATCCGAGGGGTTTGTCTGGTAATCCGTGGGCAGCAACGCCAAGAACTGAAGATGAATATTAGCGCCATTGCTCACCACGCGGGGCCAGAGCGCCGGAGAGCGGGGCATCACGACATTGCGCAAATCCTGCATCAACATCAACTGAAGGGCGCGACCTTCGCGATCAGCGCTGATTTTGCGTTCGCCCGTCCGCCACAGGGAAAGGGTTGCGCCCATGGTCCCGAGCAGAATCATCATAAGGATGCCCATAACAGCTGAGGCAACCAGAACCTCAACCAGCGAAAAGGCCTCGCTGCTTGCATCATGCGGACGCCTGCCATCGCAACGTCCGGATCTCTGAAATTTCGTCACGGCTTGTATTGGAGTGTCGAAAAACCCACCACTGTGGATCTGGCCCTGGGCACGGCGGCGGGCGCACGAACTTGAACGTCCACCCGGTATAGGTCGTTGTTCACATTCGTGGCAGAAAGTCTCGCGAGGAACAGTATTTCGTTAGCCGTGGCGCCGGCCGGCATCTGACCGCTGTCCCATGCCGCGGCGGGATCCCCGGCACCCCGCCCCTTGCACCACATAAAAAATGGAACGCTCGTCTGGGCCGGATAGCCAACAACCACAGGCTCCGCCTTTAAGTCCACGGCCTGCAAGTTGTTCGCGTCGAAAAGATCCGGGCCGGCCCGGAGAAGAACATTCGTCATGGCTGGCGCCTTGCGAACCGCGGCAAATAACTCCTCTGCGATCATTGCCGCCCGTGTTTCAAGCGCGGACTCCGACCTCATTTTCATTGTTGCGGGAAACATGCCGACAATCGCAACCACAACAAATGCGAAAAGGCCGATCGCTATCGTCACCTCGACCAGCGAGAACCCCTGCGGAGATGCGAGACCGGCAGTGGTCTTACCGATTTTTCGCACCGCTCGCATCACGCTTATTCCGTCACCACCACGCGCCCGGTCAGAGGCTGGATGATGACTGTGCTTTTCCCAGCGACAAAATCGCCCTCCGGCTGCGCTTTTTGCCCGACCACCAGGACAACATCACCCGTGGAGGGTTTGAGCCTGCCAAAGCGGTCGAACTGCACCACCGAGAGCGCGGATGGCGACCGCATGGCTAGCTTCGGCATATTAGCGACCGTCTTTATCGTTGACGGAAAATTTGTGCCCGGCGCGATGTAAACCCCGCGCGGCATCCTCAGCCAGCGGGAGATTGGAACAACAGTTACCTCATCTTCACGCGGATCCCGGAACACGATGAAGGAAGAATACCTTGCGTCAGCGGCGATGGCGGGATCCGAAAACGGAAAGCCGACGTAAGCGCTGACGCCGCTTTGCATGGCGGCAAACCGCGCCTGCTCCAGCGCAGCAGCCAGAGCGCTGACACCACCGCGCGGACCGCCGACACCGAGCAGTCCCATAATGGCGGGGGTCAGCAAAGAGGACAGAATTGCAACGAGCGCAACAGCGATCAGCAGTTCGACGAGCGTGAATCCCTCGCCGCCCGAAGATGAAGCTTTTCGCTTCATGACTCACATCAGGTCAGTTCCTGATGTAATCGTCCGTGTTTGTGCTGCCCGCAGTGCTCCATACGTCGAAAAAATTGCTGTTTACGAGTATGTTTCCGTTTGTATTTGTGCGGTAGTTATACGCGTTTCCCCAGGGATCGATGAACGAATATCTGGTGCTATTCGTATTCAGCATCGACGGTCTAGGCTCCAAATAAACTTTGCCTGCGCCGGTAGGGCACAATGCCGCATAGAGGTTTGTGGTCGTCACATTAGCCATGGACGTGGAACTTGGATTGTCCATCTGCGGATAAAGACCGTTGTCCAATTTGTAGCTCTCGATGGCGGCGGCAAGAGCTGCGACTTCAGCTTCGGCCCTGGACCGCGCCGCCTTGCGGTTCATGTAGCCCATCGTGCTGAGCGTAAGGCCTGCAAGGATGGCGATGATCGCGACAACTACCATCAGTTCGATGAGGGTGAAGGCACCGCAGGAAACGCGGCGGTTGGGAACGGAACTATTCATTGGGTTTCGAATAATTTGGTTGGAAAGGGGAGGAAGGTGACGGACTGACGAAAAAGTGCCTCATTTCCGCTTTCATGCAAAGGGGATTCCGCGTTTCTTTGCAGGTGACCATGAACCCCGATATCTACGAGAAGCTCGGCCTTTTTTATCTCGGACGCGAAGTGGATGCCAACGGCAAGCCGACCGGCGAACCCTTGCTCTACGATTCATCGAATCTGACGACCCACGGCGTCTGCATCGGCATGACCGGCAGCGGCAAGACGGGCCTTTGCATCGCGCTGCTCGAGGAGGCGGCGATGGACGGGATCCCCGCGCTGATGATCGATCCCAAAGGCGACCTCGGGAATCTGCTCCTCACTTTTCCAAAGATGTCCGGTGAAGACTTTGCTCCGTGGGTCAACGTGGAGGATGCGCGCAAGGCGGGTGTGGATGCGGAGGATTTCGCGGCGGCCGAGGCAGAGAAGTGGAAGGCGGGTCTGGCTGAATGGGGCCAGACGCCGGAGCGTGTCGCGGCTTTGCGGGAGAAAGCAGACATCGCCATTTACACACCGGGAAGCAATGCCGGCATTCCCCTCTCGATTTTGCGCTCGTTCGCCGCGCCGGACCATTCCGTGGCGGAAGACGCGGAACTTCTTGCCGAACGCGTGCAAAGCACGACGGCGGGATTGCTTGGACTACTAAAAATCGATGCCGATCCGCTGCGCAGCCGCGAGTTCAGCCTGCTATCGGCCATCCTGCAGAACGCGTGGGTGCGCGGCGAATCGCCTGATCTGCCCGGGCTGATCGCCGCGGTGCAAAACCCGCCCTTCGATAAAATCGGCGTGCTGCCGCTGGATGACTTTTTCCCATCGAAGCAGCGCATGGATCTGGTGATGGCCCTGAACAATCTGCTGGCCTCGCCCGGGTTCGCCACGTGGCGGGAGGGCGAGCCGCTGGACATTGCGCGCCTGCTGCACACCCCGGAAGGCAAACCCCGCCTCGCGGTGCTCAGCATCGCGCACCTGTCTGACGCAGAGCGGATGTTTTTCGTCACAACCTTGCTCGACGAGGTGATCGCGTGGATGAGGCGACAGCCTGGCACACCATCGCTGCGCGCCTTGCTTTATCTCGACGAAATCTTCGGCTACCTGCCGCCCGTGGCGAACCCGCCATCGAAAGGTCCCCTGCTCCTTTTGCTCAAGCAGGCACGTGCTTTCGGTCTCGGCCTGCTGCTCGCCACGCAGAATCCGGCCGACTTGGACTACAAGGCTTTGGCGAACTGCGGGACTTGGTTCATTGGACGCCTGCAAACGGACCGCGACAAGCAACGCGTTCTTGAAGGACTGGAGAGTGCAAGCGCCGGACGCGGGGCCGACCGCGCGGGGTTGCATGAGATGCTCAACAAACTCGGCAAGCGCGTGTTCCTGCTCAACAGCGTGCATTTGCCGGCACCCGTCATGTTCAGCACACGTTGGACGATGAGCTATCTGCGTGGTCCCCTCACCCGCGAGCAG
Organism: Chthoniobacterales bacterium; assembly: GCA_018883245.1. NCBI lineage: Bacteria > Pseudomonadati > Verrucomicrobiota > Spartobacteria > Chthoniobacterales > Chthoniobacterales bacterium. Next base: position 101,469 of record VEQL01000002.1, on the reverse strand, counting down.
ATCCGGCAGCTCATGGCCGGCGCGAAACCGGCTCCCGCCGCAGCACCACCCGCGCCAACCTCTCCGGCGCCTGCAGCGTCTGCGGGTTCGCCCGAACCGCCCGCTGCAGAGCCCGGCGTATGGCAACTTGTCGCCGCCGATGCCGCAGGAAATTCAACGCTTTTGCCCTCAGTGGGACTGATCATCCGGGCGGCATTCGCATCGAAACGCCCCGTCGCCGAGGCGTCTGCCGAAGTCGTCGTGTCCGTGCCGCTCGACACCAAAGGACAACCGTCTTGGGCGCATGCCCGCGTGGCCGGTCCCGCCGAAGCGTTCCAGCCGCCGCGTGCCCACGCCGGACAACTCTTCGCAAGCGTCGTTCCTGCCGCATTGCACGCCGCGAGCCAGCAACCGTGGCTTGCCGAGGCACGGACGAAACTCGGCGAGGCGCTTGAGGTCACGGTTTTGCGATCGGGAACAGTCACCGGGATCCCATTCGAGAAGGAAGGCGACTTCCGCCTTCGTCTCGATCAAGCAGCACGCGAGGAACGCGACGAAGCCGTCCGCAGGCTCCGGGAGAAATTTTCGGCACGGATGAACTCGGCGGCGCAGAAAGTGGCCCAAGCCCGCGACCGGGTGACGCGTGAAAAATCCGAAGCCCGGGCCGCGCAGATGCAGACCGCAATCAGCGTGGGCACGTCGCTGCTGGGTGCCCTGCTGGGAAAAAAAGCTTCGAGTATCGGCCACATCTCGCGCGCAGGAACGGCCGCTCGCGCCGGAACCCGCGCCATGAAGCAAAGCGCCGATGTCGGCACGGCAGAGGAAAAGCTGGCCGAGGCCGAGGCGAATGTCGCGGACTTGGAAGCCGAACTCGAGAGCCAGATAGCCGCTATGCCTCAGCGCACCGCGACGGCCGCCGTTCCGGAAATTTTGCGCCTGAAAATATTGCCCTCGACCCTCGAGGTCCGTTCCTCAGGCATTCTGTGGACAACGTGATCCGGCCCGCAGGAGCAGCTATTTAGCAATCAGGCCGTTCACGAAGCGGATTGCCGGACCGAGCAGCGGCAGGTGTTGGTAGATGCCGTTGGACGGATTCCAGAAATCTTGGTGAAAAACGATGCGACCTTCATCGTCGAAGCGCAACTGCGACATGCCTTCGGTTATGACCGGCCGGCCACCGGCCAGATTTTTTGTCCGCACCTCCATTGTCCAGCGCACATAGCAATCGTTGCCGGACACAGCCACATCGTTGATTTTTGCGCGGACAAGCTGCGCACCCTGCGCCGTTTTGAGCAGATATTTCTCGATGGCTTCAATGCCCGATTCCGTCGCGAGCGTATCGTTGAACCACGCTTCGGGAGCATACACCTCGCGAACGCGCGACTCCACGTTGTCCGGGGAAAGATCTCCGTAAAGTGCGGCGAAGCCTGCAGTCAGGCGCTCCCCGTCGGCGCGTCCCGCGATGACAACACCCTGACGCCCAGCCAAGGCCTCGCGATATTCGGTGCAAAAATCGGTCGGGCCGGATGCGCAACCGGTCAGAAGCAGCACGCAGAGGAAACACTTTTTCATGGTTTAGTATCGCTTGAGGTGGTCTCAGTCGCCAACTCCGTCTTCATCAATTCATCGAACGCCGGATTGCGCGATGCGTAATAAGGATAGTCCGCGGCATCGGCGCCCGGCGGAATATATCTCCAATGCTTGTAGGCCCAGAGCCAGCTCTCGGGGTGTCGTCGCACCTGCGGCTCGAGCACGTCCCAGCACTTCTGCGCAATTTCGCGCTCGGTGGCATCCGCGGGAAACTGCAAAGGATCGTGCACCACAAGCCGGTAGCGTCCGTCGGGCAGCGGAATGCATTCCATGGGAAGAATCGGCAAGCCGGTATGCTGGTGCAGGACGGCATGCATTTTTGTCATCGGACACCAGCGGCCGAACGATTTGACCGGAACTGTGGGATGACGCGGGTCGAGTTGAAGGTCGGTGAGAATGCCGACACTGCCGCCGCTTTTGAGATGTTTGAGGGTCGAGAGAAGGGAACGCTCCTGCTGGATTATGCGGTGCCCGCTGGCCGCGCGCAACCGGTCGAAGAAGACACCGAGCAACGGGTTGCGGAATTGTTGCGTGACGATGACTCCTTGAGTGACCTCGAAACCCGACGCGAGGCTGAGCCACTCGAAGTTGCCGTAGTGCAGACAGATACCGATCGCGCCCTTTCCGCCGCGGCAAGCATCGCGCGCCTTTTCGTATCCTTCGACCTCCACACGCCGGCGGTAGTTTTCTTTCCGCAGGTTCGGAACCCAGAACAACTCGAGCATCGTGCGCGCAAATTGGCGGTAAGAATCCTTCGCGACGCGACGGATTTCCTGCGGCGACTTTTCCCTGCCGAACACCATCGTCAGGTTGGCCAGCGCGTAGGCGCGTCCGCGTTTGTCGAGATGGAACACCAAGCCGCCGATGAACCAGGCGATACCGCGCAGCAAGGGCCAAGGGAACAAAGGAACCAGACGAGAAGCCAGCCAGAGTCCGGCCTGCTCGATGCGGCAACGGACACGTCGCCAGCCGCGGACTTCTTCCCATTTGGGAAATTTTTTGCTCACAACCGAATCACGCCGCCGCGGGCGTCTCCAAGCGGGGAAACACCGGGACCGGATCGCCAACCGTATGTCCATCGCGGACCGCGCCCCATGCGGAAGAAAAATCCCCGGCGAAACCGAGTTGCCCGAGCAACCGGTCGCTCGCGACGGGAATCACGGGGTGAGCCAATGCCGCTGCCAAGCGCGCGGCCTCGACCAACGTCGTGAGAACCTCATCGAGCCGTGCGGCCTGCGCCTCGTCTTTTGCCAGCTTCCAGGGCGCGGAGCTTTCGACGAAGGCGTTGGCCGCGGCGATCAATTCCCAGACGGCTTCCAGCGCGGAATGCACTTGATAGCTTTCCATGGTCAGGTCGAAGCGCTTTGCGACTTCCGATCCCAGCGCGTTGAGCGCGACGGCATCGCCCGACGGGTCGGCCGGCACGACCCGCAATACGCCACCCCGGTAACGCTTGGTCATGCTCACGGTGCGATTGACCAAATTGCCGAGATCGTTGGCGAGATCCGCTTGATACCGAGCGCGCAGACGCTCCTCGTTGAAGTCGGCATCCTGTCCCGTCGCAATGTCCCGCATGAGGTAATAGCGCAGGGCATCCACGCCGTATTTGTCCGCCAAAGCGTCGGGATCAATAACATTGCCCGCGCTCTTGCTGACCTTTGCCCCGCCGAGATTCCACCATCCATGCACGAGCAGCTTGGGCATGGTGGCAACTCCCGCGGCTTTGAGCATGACGGGCCAGTAGATGCCATGAGCCGGAACGAGAATGTCTTTGCCTATGACATGAGCGTCGCAGGGCCAGAGCTTTTCGAAGTCGGGAAGACCCGCACCTGTTGCCGCGCGGTAACCGGCGAAAGTGACGTAGTTCATCAACGCGTCAAACCAGACGTAGGTCACGTAATCGCGGTCGAAAGGCAGCTCGATACCCCAGGCCAGCCGCGACTTCGGGCGCGAGATACACAGGTCGCCGGCCTCCTTGGCAACCGCGTTGGCCAATTCCGTGCAGCGGAACCCGGGAAAAACAAAGTCGGGATGCGCGGCGATGTGCTCCGCCAGCCAGGGCCGGTATTTCGACAGACGGAAATACCAGTTCTCCTCCTCGATAAAAACAACCTCTCCCCACTCCGGACCGAACTCGCCCTTCTCGTTGCGCTCCTTGTCGGTGAGGAATTGCTCCTGCCTCACGCTGTAGTGCCCGCTGTGGCGCGCCTTGTAGAGGTCGCCTTGATCGTGCAGTTGCTGCAACACCGCCTGCACGGCGGCGACATGGCGCGGATCGGTTGTCTCGGCCCATCCGTCGTAAGAAATGCCAAGCTTGGCCCAGAGGCTTTTGAACTTTTCCGTGACCGAGCGCGCGAATTCCGCCGGCGACACACCCGCCTTTTCCGCAGACTGCTGCACTTTCTGCCCGTGCTGGTCGACACCGGTGAGAAAAAACACGGGACGCCCGCGCTCGCGATGCCAGCGGGCAACGACATCGGCCAGCACCTTTTCGTAGGCATGACCGATATGGGGCGGAGCGTTCGTGTAATCGATCGCGGTGGTTATGAAAAACGTCTTTGCGGACATAAAACTATGAAAGCGGCGGCACAGTCGCGACCCAACGCCAAAATGCGGCCGCGCGCCGGATCACATCGCCGACCGCAGCGTTTGCAGATCGGCTTTTCCGCGGGCCGTGGCCAGCCATTGGGCGAAACAGAGCATTTTTTTCCCCTGCAACAACCCCTGCTCGATCACCGGTTTTCTTTCGGCGACCTTCGCATCGTCGGCATTCGCACGTGAGACAACAAAAGGCACGAAACCTCCATCGGGCGACGGGACGAATTCCCCGAGCGATCCGGTCGGCACATCCATGATGGCGGCTGCGATCTGGCGCTGGGCCGCTTCAAGATCTTGCGACAACACGGTGAGCCCTTTGATCTCCTCGGTTTTTACACCGGCAGCCTTCGCTGCCTCGTCGATCGTCTTGCCGCCCGCGAGATTTTCCCGAATGACGGGCAGGGCCTTGCCCACGGCTTCGCGGACGGCCGTCTCGCGCTTGCGGGCGATGAGATCGGCACGGATGTCGGCCCGTGCCTCCTCGAAGCTGAGCGGGCGCGCGGCCTGCAGCTCGGCGATCTCGATGACGGCGTAGCCATTTTCGGCGAGCTGGACGATTTCGAAATTGCCCGGCGACGGCGGCAAACGGAAAGCCACGGAGGCGGCAGCCTTCACGACGTCGGCCTCGGCATCGGCCAGCTTTTCGCCCGCCGCACCATCAGGCGCGAAAAACGGCGTCGTCTTGACCTCGAGCCCTTTGGACGAGGCAACGTTCTGGAGATTCTGCCCCGGCTCACCGAGAGCCTGTGCCAGATCACCGGTTGCGGTGGCGATTTTCTGCAACGCCTCGACGCGCTCCTTGTCCCCGGCCTCGGCGTCTTTTGCGGACAAAACGAAGGCGACGTAGCGAACAGAGCGCTTTTCGGGCGCATTGAGCGAGCTTTTGCGCTCCTCGAAAGCTTTGGTCAATTCTTCGTCCGTGACTTGGATGTCCTTGCCGATTGCCGCCGCATCGAAACGCAAAATCTTGAGGTCGGCCGGAGCCACACGTTCCAGAGCAGGCGCGATGTCCTCGTGCGTGACGAAAGCAGGTGTCTCGACCAAGCCTTTCACCGCCTTCAAGCGGAGGCTGTCTTTGATCACCGACTCGAGTTGGCGCTCGGTGAATCCGCGCGGCGCGAGCTGTTCCTGCAGGAATGAACCGTATTTGACCGGATCGAACTGTCCGTCTTTCTGGAAGACTCGCAGCGCTTTGACGGCATCGACGACCGCTTTGTCCCCGGGTTCCACGCCGAGCGCGGCCGACTCGTGCTGCAAGACCATAAGGTTCCAGATGAAATTGTCGGCCGCCTCGTCCTCGCTCTGGGCTTGGCCGGAAAGATCCCGGACCAGCTCGAATTGGCCCAGCGCCAGAGCCAACTGGTAATTGCGCACGGCACGCTCGACGTCCACCTGCATGACATTGCGGCCATAGATGCGGGCCACCATGTTGCTGCCTACCCGGTCCATCTCGGTCGTGTTGTAGAGAAAGGCGAAGGCGATGATGGTCAGGGCGGCGATGAGCAACATCAGCCATCGCTGGTGTTTTCGGAGAGTGGTAAACATAAGACGATTGTGTTGAAAAACGCGGAACCGTGGATTATTTGATCGACCTGATGAAAGCAAGCCCCCACCCCCTGCGCAGCGCGCTAATGTTCGCGGCTTGGCTTGCTCTCTGCCCGCCGGGATCGGCGCAGGACGCCGTGACGCTGAACAACGGGCAAGTGCGCGAGGGCAAGATCACCGGGGTGAGCGGCGGCAACGTGCGAGTGCAGATCTCCGGAGGCGCCGCGACGGGAATTCCCCTCACCGAGGTGAAGGAAATCCGCATGGTCGCGCCGTCAGACTTTGAAACCGCCTCGGCGCAGCTTGCCTCGGGCGATGCCAAGGGGGCTTTGGCCGCGCTGCAAAAGATCAATGACGCCTTTGCCGGGCTGCCCGCTCCATGGGCTGAGAGGTCGGCGGTGATGCTGGCCGACGCCAAACTCGCAGTCGGTGACAAAGCGGGAGCGAAAGCCGCTTACGAGAATTTCATCAAAACTTACCCGAAATCCACGACCCTCGCCAACCTGGGTATGGCGCGCCTCGCCGTGGACGAGGGAAAATATGACGAGGCCAAGAAGCTGCTGGATCCGGTGCTGGCAGAATCGGCAAAAAGCTCTTTCCCGGGGCCAGTCAAAGGCATGGCTCTCGGACAAGCCCACTACCTCGCGGGCCGGATCAGCGAAGCCGCCGGCGAACATCAAGCGGCCTTGGAACAATATCTCAAAGCGTCCGCCGTCTTCCCCTACGACCGTAATGCGGCGTCCGACGCGCAGAAACGCGCCGACACCCTCCGCGCAGAGCATGCCGGGCTCATTGCGCCCTGAATTTGAACAGACCCACCAACCCGAAAAAAACGCCAATGCGCATACGCACCATCACACCCGCCCTTGGGATCCTTCCGCTCCTCCTGCTTGCCGCCTCACCAGCCTTTGCCGCAGAGGAAGGCGTCAACCCGCAGAACATGTCCATCATCGAGACCATCCTGCATGGCGGCCCGCTCATCGTTTTCATCTGGATCTGTATCGTCACAACCTCCGTGGTCATGGTGACCTTCATCATCCAGCTCTTCATCACCGTGCGGCAGCAGAGCCTCGCGCCAAAGGAACTGGTCAGCGCGCTGCAGACCTCGCTCAGCGCCGGAAATTTCCAGGAGGCATGGGAAACCTGCAAAGCCAACCCCAAGGTCTATATTGCAGGTGTCCTCGGCGGAGCTCTCGAGCGCCTCGGCCGCGGCAAGGAAGCCACCGAAGCAGCCCTCATCGATTTCGGCGTGCGTGAAGGCCAGAAGTTCAAAACACGCAACAGCTACTTGTCGGTCATCGGCGTCATTTCACCGATGATCGGTCTGCTCGGAACCGTCATCGGAATGATGGGCGCCTTCTCGGTCCTCGGCCAAGGGGGCGTCAACGACATGGGCGCGCTCGCCTTGCGAATCGGTGAAGTGCTCCTGGCCACGGCGAGCGGTCTCTTCATCGCCATCCCGGCATTCATTTTCTATTACTTCTTTCGCAACCGCATCAGCGACGCGATCGTGTATGCCGACAGTGAACTCAATATGCTCGTCGAGGATATTCCGTTCGACGAGGTGCAGGGGTTGCGCATCGGCGAGAATTTCGATGCGGGTGACGGACTGCATGCGAGCGCGGGCGCCGAAGCCAAGACATCCCACAAAGTTTCCATGCAGCTCACCACCAACTGCCCGGTGTGCCAGTCGCCGATCGTTGCCGGCCAGAATCCTTGCCCGAGCTGCGGCGCCACGCTCGACTGGCAGCAGTAACCGCCTGACGCGATGTCCGAGGAACGCAGTCATCGGCGGGGCAAGATGAAGCGTCGTGCACCGGAGCCCGATGCTGATCCGGAGTTCCAGATCGCCCCGATGATCGACATTCTCCTGGTGCTGCTGGTCTTCTTCATGTCGATCAGCACAACCCAGGTGCTGCAGACCAACCGCGACATCCGCCTGCCCGTCGCCAAGGACGCCAAGGAAGCGAAGGAGAACCCGGGCCAAGTCATCGTCAACGTCGCTTACAATCCGATCAACAACGCCGTGTCGATCACCGTGAAGGAACGCGATTACGGGTCGCCGCTCGACCTCGTTCCCATCCTGCAGGAGAACATCCGCGCCAACCCCATGGTGCGCGTCCTTGTTAGGGCCGACAAGGAAGTGCGCTACAGCGTGATGAGGAGCGTGCTCGAGGCGGTGGGCAAAGCCGGCGTGGCCAACGTCACGTTCTCCGTCGTGGACAAAGAGGCGCCGCCAACCTCCTCCTGATCCTCCCGAAGCTCTTGCGCGCGCGCGGCAGCACTGCAACTATTCCGCCATGGCAGGTTCCGTAGGTTCAGAAGATGGAGATGTCGGCTTCCAGATTGCGCCGATGGTCGACGTCGTATTTGTGCTGCTCATTTTCTTCATGGCCTCGGCCGGCTCGAACGTCATCGAGAAAGAACTCAACATCAGCCTGCCCAGCGGGCGCGGCGGCGCGGCATCCGGTCCCCCGCCCACTCCGGTGATCATCGACATCAGCGCCGACGGCGTTGTTTCGATGAACAACAAAATCTTCGACACCCCTGCGAGCAAGGAAATGCCGGAGTTGCGGGCGCGGCTGAAAGACAACATCCAGCGATTCGGGGACAAGGATCCGGTGATCATCCGTCCCAACGACAACGCCAAGCAGGAACGCATCATCGACGTGCTCAATTCCGCCGCTGCCGCGGGCGTCAAAAACTTGACGTTCAGTTGACGGCGGCGACTCAGGCCGCGGGAATTGCCGGCGCCGGAATGGACGGTTCTGCCCCCGTCATTCCGCTGAGGGTTTCGGTATACTCCGGATCAAGCACGCGCGCCAGATGCTCGCGCGCATCTTCCAGTCTCCCGTTAATCTTGAGACGCTGCGCCTCGGTGGCGTAGTTCGGGTTCCGCAGGAATTTCTCGAGGTAGGACACATGGCGCCGCCAGAGGCGCTCATCGACTCCGCGCTTGGCCTCGAGACGCTCGCGATACCAATCGCTCTGGAGCACGCTTTCCCGGGTGAACAGATCCCGGACTCCGGGATCGGAGAGACCTTTGCCTTCCCAATGACCGTCGCGCATGATGTGCAGGAGCACCTTAAGCGGGGGGCACGCCCACTCGATGCTTCCATCGGCGAAATAGTGGGAGGCCACCCGCTTTTGGGTGGCCAAAATGTTGTCCATGCCCTCGACGAAAGCCTCGATACCCTGCAATTCCGGGCAAAGCATTTCGTCGGTCAACACAACGTGCGGGTGGTTGAAAACCCGGCCGAAGAAAGTGTTGACGAACTTTTTCGTGATGCGGCTGCCAAGGCGGCTCGCCGGGATGGTGCGGCCTTCGTGAACAATATCCTTCACCGGCTCGAGGTATCCGCCTTCGAGCAGGTGGCGCGGCGACCTTTCTTCCACCGACATCCGGCACCAGACCTCGGGAACAAGCAGGCTGATGTCATGATCGACCCTCGCACGCGGACCGACATATCCGGCCGCGGTGACAAAGCCGTCGTAGCCGCTGACCGCATAAGACACGAAAGCGGAATTCAGGTCGTAAATGGGCGGCAGAGCATTGAAAGGCCCCTTGGTCAGCGCACCCTCCGAACCGGCGCCCGTCGTGGAAGGCGATTTGCCCGTCATGCTGCAGATGAACTCCATGAAAAGCTCGGGCAGCTCCATGTGGTGGATCGGATTGTAGACCGCCAGCGACCGGATGCCGCCGGCGCGCTCGGGCGGATTGTTGCGCCGTCCGGCAAGCACAGCGTTGACCGGCGTAAGAACGGGTTGGTCGCGCCGCAATCCCCGAGCCAACCGGATGCCGGTCTCTGCCAGATACCTGCCGCGGGGATCGAGCAAATCGAGCCGCGTCTGGAGATAGCGCGGATTTTTCGTCGGGCGTCCGTCCACCAACCGGGGATTGGCATTTGAAACAAAGAAAGCCGGATGTGCTGCCTCGACGAAGCTGGCGATGAGTTTCTGCATCGGCCGCGTGTATTCATAATAGCCGATGGCGTCCTCCAGGATGGACCGCGCATCGTCCACCGTGAGCGGCTGGTAGTTGGAGAAGAAATTTCCCCCGTGCGCAAAGTCGAACTCGGTCTGCTTGTCGTAGCCACGGTGCACGGCGTCATCCGGTCGCTGGAAAAGCCGGTATTCGCAATTGTGCGCAAACTTGACGCCCGGCAACCGCGATGTTTGCGCATCGAGGAGCGGCGCCAAGGGGGCGCGCGGCGCGACGGTGGAGACCGTGATGTCGTCCTCCATCTGGATCTTCACGGCAGGATGGAAATCCTTGCGCAGCCCGAATGTCCGCCACGAATCCCTCGAGTCGAAACCGACGCGGAGGTAATTCGACACCAGCTTTCGCGTGTGGAAGCGCAGTTCATTGGCCGGCATGCCGTTGACCGTGTCCACGCTGAAGTTCTCCCGCCAATGTTCACCCCATTCCGGACGGTAGAAGCGCTTGAGAACGAAGACCAATTCCTTGATGTGCTGCGGGATGGTATCCAGCCATGCGTTGTAATCCGCGTTGAACGACGGCGAAGGCGTGAGGAGCTTGATGACCGAACCAAGCGAGCGCCGCGGACTCAGGACAAGACGGTCGTCTTTGCCATTGCGCGAGGGCTCGGCATAGCGATTCGAGTAGTCGTGCCGAAGCAACTCATCAACGAGGTCGAAATCCCGCTGGAAATCAGCGACGAAAATCGGGCCCTGCAGGATGGCATCGGCGATCGGCTTGGAAATTTCCGATTTTCCCCCGCCCGAAACCGTGCAGGGTTTGTGGCAAAAGGTCCCCTCCGCGTTGGTCCCGAGCAGCCGCCAGGAGCGGCCGGTGACCGGCTTCTCCATGTGGATTTTGTATCCGCAGGGCAACACGTAGCGATGTTCGAGACGCAGGGGCAACGAGTGCTCGGCGCCGTCCTTCTCCCAGCAAACCTTTTGCGCGATGAGATGAAAGCGCGCGTCGCCGGGCACGTAGCAGATATCCGGATAGTTGCGATCGACGGCGTATCCCTCGGGGTGTTTCTCCACGTCATCGCCGAGCAACTGCATCGCCGCGTCGAAATCCCGCGGCATCTCGAGCGGCAGGTCGGTCGCCGCGATTTGCTCGGCCAGATCGTAGCTCGGAAAAATCAAGGCCCCGCCGGCATGCTCTTCCTCGGCGTTGCCGAACAGGTTGGCCGCCATGCCGATCTGCGTTTTGACCTCTTTCTTGCAATACCCGAAGTAGTTGTCGGCGATGATCGTCACGACCACACCCTGTTCGTCGCGCGCGGTGATCTTGAAAGGAACGCCGTCATTGTAGAGTTCGTCGGCGCTCTTCCAGCACATCCCGTCACGGCGCTGGCGGTCGGTGGCCTTGCCCCATTCGGGAAGCCCGAGGCCGGCCTTGGTCAGCTTGCCGAGATGCGGCGCAAGAATGACGCATCCGGTATGGCCGGTCCAATGCGCGGCATCCAAACCGGCATCGTTTTCGGGAAGGTTCGGATCACCGGCGTTTCCGAAAATGCTTTCGACAAAGTCGAGATTGCAAACGAGGCCACCGGGGGCAAAAAAGCGCACTTCCATGCTTTTCTCGGGGACAACCCCCGGGATTTCCGGACTCACAGCCGGACGAAGAAGCAGTGAAACGAAGCATTCGGCCTGCTCCGGCTGCGACGCGGTGTAAGGCAAGCGCATCAACTCGCGCGGCGGTTCCAGCGCCGCGGCCAGCAGGCGGCCGAAAACCGCCTTCGGCACCGCTTTTTTGTCGTCGGGGATCGGCAACCCTCCCTCGGTCACGTGAAAAATTCCCTCGGTGGTCCGCCGGTCGCTCTTGGGGTTGTGCAAAACCCCCTGCCTCACACGGTAAGAGCTGAGGATATCCGACGAGAATTCGTCGCGGTCCGGTGGCAACGAAAGCAGACGCGCCAACCCGTGGCGGTCGAGCACGAAAGTCTGGGTCGGAAGACGCGGAACTTGGACGGCATCCTGCAGGTAATCGTAGAGAAAATTCTGGATCCGGTGATCTGCAGGGCAGAGATGTTTGGCAAGCAGGCGGTCCTTTTCGCGGTTGAGCGCCATGAGGCCGCCGACGAGATCGGCGAATTCGGGGTCGAGCTGCAGCGGGAACGTCGGACAGCCGAGATCGCGCAGCTTCAGGTTGATGTAGTAAAGGCGCCTGCGGACCGCGTAAGCGTCCTCGCCGCCTCCGGGCGCTCCACGCAGCGCGCCGATCTTCTTTTCGAGTTCCTTGGTTTCCATCCGCGGACAACTGCAGCAGTTCTAATGCCACAAACCGCAGGGGGCAAGGATCACCCGCCGGACATTGCGCTTGCTTGCAGGAAGGCGCGTAGGCACACATGCAGCATGGGTGAGCATCTGCCCGCGCCGGGCAACGCAGCTGAAAAAAAATCCGCCATGGCACTTTCCGTCGCGGTCGGCATCTTGCTTCTTTGCCTCAAAGCGGCGGCGTGGGTGTGGACCGGATCGACGGCCATTCTCAGCGACCTCGGCGAAAGCACGGTGCACATCGCGGCCGTGTGCTTCGCCGCCTACAGTCTGTGGCTGGCCCTCCGCCCCGCCGACTCCAACCACCTTTACGGCCACGCGAAGATCGGGTTTTTCTCCGCCGGTTTCGAGGGGGCGATGATCATCGTTGCGGCCCTTTACATTCTCTACGAGGCCATCGCCGCCGCGCTGCGGGGTCCGGAACTGCAGAATATTCCGGTGGGAATAGCCCTGACAGTCACCGGCGTCGTCGTGAACGGCGCGCTCGGCTGGCACCTTGTGCGCACCGGCAAAAAACGCGGCTCCATCATTCTCGAGGCCAACGGACACCATGTGCTCACCGACTGCTGGACGAGTCTCGGGGTGCTGGTGGCGCTCGGGTTGGTGATGGCCACCGGTTGGACTTACTGGGACCCGATCTTCGCTTCGCTCGCGGCCCTGAACATCCTGATCGCCGGGCTGCGACTCGTGCGACGGAGCGTCAGCGGGCTCATGGACGCCACCGACCCCGACGTGAACCGGGAAATCGAAAAGCTCGTGAACGCCGAGACGGAAAAACACGGCATAAGCCATCACAATCTCCGCCATCGCAACATCGGCGATGCGCATCTCGTGGAACTGCACCTGACCTTCCCCGACAACGTGCTGCTGCGCGACGCCCATCGCGTGGCCACCGAGATCGAGGATGCTTTGGAAAAAAATATCCGGCCCGCAGCCCAAGTGATAACGCACCTCGAATGCGAGGGTGACCACGGCGTCGATTCTTTTCTCTAGAACCTATCCCGAAGCACCGGAAACCCGCTCCGCGCGCACAGCGAGATATTCGCGGGACAGTCTCACGTAGCGCAAAGCCCACACTTTGATTTCCGCCTGCTCCTCCTCGGACAGAGTGCGCACGACTTTCGCCGGGGTCCCGAGAACGAGGGATCCGGGCGGGATGATCATCCCCTGCTTGACGGTGGCGTTCGCCCCGATGATCGACCGGGTTCCGACGCGCGCGCCATCCAGAATGATCGCCCCCATCCCGACCAGAACCTCATCGGCAACTTCGCACGCATGGACAATCGCTTTGTGGCCGATCGTCACGCGACATCCGATGACCGCAGGAAGATCATCCGCGACGTGGACAACGGCGCCGTCCTGAACATTCGACTGCGCCCCGAGGACAATCGGCGCGACATCCCCGCGCATGACGGCTTGATGCCAGACGCTCGACTCCGCGCCGATCTGCACGTCGGCCACGACCGTGGCGTCGGATGCGATGTATGCGTCGTCCGCAATGCGGGGCGCGGTGCGGATGGTCCGTGCGATCGTTGCGGCGAATTTCTCCATCGATCCGAAATGCTGGCTGCTCATGCGGTTATCCGGCGCCCCGGCGCCCGTGGTGTCAAACCCAAAACCAGCGGCGTGCGCACGAACGCCAGAACCTATCGCAAAACCGCGGATGCTCACTTTTTGTTCGAGAGACGCCGGGCCTTGGGGCATGATTGCCCTCGATGAAAAAAGCAATTCGTGTGGCAGTCACCGGCGCCGCCGGTCAGATCGGTTATTCCATCCTTCCGCGCATCGCCAGCGGGCAAGTTTTCGGCACGGACCAGCCGGTCATTTTGCAATTGATCGAGATCGAACCCGGCATGGCCGCACTGCAAGGCGTGGCGATGGAACTGCAGGACGGCGCCTTTCCCCTTTTGGAGGGCATCGAGACCACCAGCGATCTCGACCGCGGATTCAGCGGCGTGAACTGGGCACTGCTCATCGGCAGCGTTCCCCGCAAGGCAGGCATGGAGCGCAAGGACCTGCTCGGCATCAACGGCAAGATTTTCGTCGGCCAGGGCAAAGCCATCGAAAAGAACGCCGCATCGGACGTCCGCATCCTTGTGGTCGGCAACCCCTGCAACACCAATTGCCTTATCGCGATGAACAATGCGCGCGCGATCCCCTCCGACCGCTGGTTTGCCATGATGCGGCTCGACGAGAACCGCGCCAAAGCGCAGCTCGCGCTCAAAGCCGGCGTTCCGTGGCGCCAAGTCACCAACATGGCCATATGGGGCAACCACTCGAACACCCAGTTCCCCGACTTCTTCAATGCGCGCATCGCTGGAAGGCTCGCACCCGAGATCATCAAAGACAGCGCCTGGCTCGAAGGTGAATTCATCAAGACCGTTCAAGAGCGCGGCGCCGCGATCATCAAAGCGCGCGGACTTTCCTCCGCCTTCTCCGCAGCCCATGCCGCGATCGAGACCGTGCAGAGCCTGCGCAACGAAACCGCCCCCGGCGATTGGCACAGCGTGGCACTGTGCGCGGACGGCTCCTACGGCATCGAAAAGGGACTGATCTGCGGGTTCCCGGTCGCGACCAAAGACGGCAAAGCGGTCATCGTCCAAGGTGTCCCCATCAACGATTTCGCACGTCAGCGGATCGACAAGACAGTCAACGAGTTGATGGAGGAACGTTCGATGGTGTCCGAACTTCTTCCGAAGTAACCGGTCACGCCGCGGCTTTTTGCCGTTGCTCGCGCCGCTTTTTGCGCTTCTGCGGTTTGCGCAGGGTCAACTCCGATTTGTGGAAAGCGAGGACGAACATCGGCGGGATGTTGGCCAGGAAGTATTCGACTTCGCAGGCGGCAAACATCCGTCCGTGCCCCTTCAGTTCCATCGTGACTTGATAAACGACGAACATCCCGTCGGGAGAAAGTCCGTCGTGGACGGCATGCAATATTTCCTTTTTCTTGCGAGGGGGGATGTAGCTGAACGGGATGCCTGAAATGACATAGTCGGCATGCCGGAGGCCCAGTTTGGCGAGTTCATCGCGGAATCCCGCAGCGTCTGATTGGCAGATGATCACGCGCTCGTCATCGCGGAACTGGTTGCGCAGGTGCTCGGCAAGATGCGGATCCAGCTCGAAAACAAGCAAGCGGGCGTCGGGGCCGAGTCTTTTGGCGACCTCGCGCGTGTAGCACCCCTCGCCTCCGCCGAACTCGACGAAGGTTTTCGCCTTGGTGAAATCCATGTCCCGCAGGACTCGACCCACGAGCTTGCGCGAACTCGGCACCACGTAGGCGATCTTGAGCGGGTCTGCTAGAAAACGTCGGAAGAGAATGGCGCTCATGCCTTGGGACATGCTAGGAGTGCGGACGATGCATAGGCAAGCCCAAGCTGGAAAGCCGCGGCCGTGAGCACGGAGCGCACCATCGGCTGGGTGACGTGCTCGGCGCTCGTTGTTGCCAACATGGTGGGCACCGGAATTTTCACCAGCCTGGGTTTCCAACTGGCGGAAATTCCTTCGCGCCCCGCCATCCTGCTCCTCTGGGCCACGGGCGGCGTGCTGGCGCTGTGCGGAGCACTCTGCTACGCGGAACTGTCAGCCGCATTGCCGCGCTCCGGCGGCGAATACCACTTTCTAGGCACGATTTACCACCCGGCCGTCGGCCTCATGGCGGGGCTTGTCTCGCTCGTTGCGGGATTCGCCGCGCCCGTCGCGCTGGCAGCGATGGCTTTCGGCTCTTACCTGCAGGGCGTGTTCCCGGCGCTCACTCCCCGCGCTGCATCGGTCGCCGTGGTCGGATTGGTCACGCTCGTGCATCTCCGCGATTTGCGGGCGAGCAGTGTGTTCCAGATTTTTTTCACCGCGCTGAAGGTCGGGCTCGTTGTCTTTCTTGCCATCGCGTTGTTCGGCGCACCGGCGGCAGCGCCATCCGCGACGCCGCCATGGAGTTCCTACGTGCTCACCGCGCCCTTCGCGATTTCGCTCGTTTACACCCTCTACGCGTATTCCGGGTGGAACGCGGCGAGCTACGTTTTGGGTGAGGTCAATGCGCCGGGCCGGGTCATTCCACGCGCCCTGGTGGCCGGGACTCTGCTCGTGACGCTCCTTTACCTCGTGCTCAACGCGGCTTTCCTCCATGCCGCACCGATGGCGGCGATGTCCGGACAGATCAACGTGGCCCAAGTCGCCGCCGCATTTGTCTTCGGTCCGCACGGAGGCAAAGCTGTCGCCGCAGTCATTTCGCTGGGCCTGATCTCGGCCATCAGCGCGATGATCTGGGCAGGACCGCGCGTCGCGATGGTCATGGGCGAGGATTATCCTTCGGTGTTCGGCTGGCTCAAATCGCGCAGTGCGGCGGGCATCCCTGTCGCCGCCGTGCTGACACAAAGTGCGCTCACGGTGATTCTGCTGCTCACATCCACTTTCGAGAATGTTCTGGTTTACGCGCAGTTCGCCCTTCTCGCTTGCAGTTTTCTCGCGGTGCTCGGCGTCATTGTTCTCCGGCGCAAACAGCCGGGGCTCGAACGGCCGTTCCGCGTTCCGCTCTACCCATTCACACCACTTTTGTTCCTCGGCATCAGCGGGTTCGCCATGGCCTACACCGCGGCCGGACGGCCGCAGGAGACTGTCTTCGGCCTGCTCACGTTGGCCGCGGGATTGCTTGTTTACGCAGTGGCCCGAAAGCGCGAAAATAACCGGCAAATATGATGCGCTTTCTCGCCGTATCGGCAGCGGTCGTCTGCACTGCAGTCCACGCGTCGGCGATCTCACCCACGGAACTGGGAGCCTTTCTCGCCGGTCGAACCCTGCCACCGGAAAGTCCGCTCGCACCGCTGCAGGATTCGCGGGAATACCGCGAGCATGCGCGCCAATACGCGGCCCAGTGGTTCCGCTACAAGGAGCTTTACTTCGATCCCATGCGCACTTGGTCCGCGACGGAACTCTCGCCGCGCATCGGATCCGTGTCGCAAGTGACCTATCTTTTCGGCGGTCCCGACTTGATCAGCGCGATGGCGCTTTTTCCGGGCGCACACCTTTACGCCATGGGCGGGCTCGAGCCGGTCGGCCGCTTGACCAACCCGCTCACCCTGCCCCCGGAACAACTCCACGCGAGCTTGGCGACATTGCGCAAATCCACCGAGGTGATCATGAACTTCAGTCATTTTATCACCAAAGACATGAAAACGGACCTCGCTTCGTCGCATTTCCAGGGCGTGTTCCCGATCATGCTCGCCTTCCTGTCCTTTGCCGATGCGCGAATCGACGCGGCGGAGCGGATCACGCTGCACCGCGACGGCACCCTGACGCCGGGCGAATCCGGTGACGGGCAGGCCGCCCTGAGGATCGTTTTCCGCGCGACACCGGCGTCCTCCCCGTCGGAAGTGTATTATTTTCAGTCCAACCTGGCGAACGACGCACTCGGTGCGCAGCCCGGAGTCCTCGAGTGGCTGCGAGCGCGCGGACCTTCCACCGGGTATCTGAAGGCCGCTTCGTATCTGCCCCATGAAGGAAGCTTTTCACGGGTGCGGGACTTTCTCTTGGAAAACTGCCGAGCCATCCTGCAGGACGACTCGGGAATTCCCGTTTCGGTTTTCCGTGAGCGCGGCTGGCAGCTGATTTATTTCGGCAATTACACGAAGCCTTTGGACATATTCGCCAAATACGACCAACCGGCACTTCGCGCGGGACTCGGGGATGGCGGCGGATTTTCCCTGCCTTTCGGCTTCGGCTACCGCTGGCAACGCGGGGAATCGACACTGTTGCTCGCTCTTCCTCCCGGCGAGGCTCCGCGCGCAATCCCGGCCGGTCAGGCACGCTGACCACCCGCGAAAAAACGCCGCAGAAATTCGGCATCGGAAAAACCACGCCCCTCGCCAAGCCGGACAATCACCATATTGCGCGAGGGAACAACATAGACACGCTGTCCCCGTGTGCCGACCATGGCCACAAGATCGGCGGGCGCCGAGCGGCTCAGGCATCCGTCGCGCCAGAATGACGGATCGCGGGGCTGTCCCAACGCCGTCTCGACCTCGACCTCTTTCGCATCCGCGTTGCCGGCGCCACGGTTGAGCCAGAACCCCAGCGCATACATGCGGTTGGATGCCGTGCCGTCCGCAAGCAGCGCTCGCACCTCTTGCGGCCACCGGCGACCCCGCAACCCGCGCAGCGTCTCCCGCCCTGCCGGCAAAAGATCCCGTGCATCCATCCGCGCACCGGTGGAAAAAAACAAACGGCCATGATCGTCGTGCGTCCATCGTGCGACGGCATTGGAGTCGGCGCCCGGCACAAACTTGCGCAGCCATTTTTCCAATCCGCTGCCGCGGCGCAGACGGATTTCCTCCGCAAGAACCTCCCAGTGCGACGGGCCGTAAACGAAGCCGTTGCCACCCCTCCTGCTCAGGTTGCGCAGGACCGGTTCCTTGTCCTTGAGTCCCTGCGTATAAAATTCCCGCTGCGCAGGTGAAAGGCCGGACGTCTGGTTGAGGAGGTCGGCCAACGGAATGCCGCGGGCAGCGCCAAAAATGGCTGTGTCGCCGAGAGAAAGCCCGCCGGTCATCGCGTCACGGAACACGCCGATGGAAACCAGGCTTTTTGTTATGCTGAAGACACGAGGCGCAGGCGATGCACCCGGGGCGCGGCGCTCGTAAACAGTGCGACCATCCTTCCACACGAGCAGAGACGTTTCGCCGCAGCCGAGCGAATAATCCGCGGCGAGGGCAAGGCCGGAACCGGCTTCCGGCGCGGCCACCGCGATACGCCCGGCGACCAGGAGAAAGAGAAAGGCAACATTCTTCATCAATGTCCCGCGGATCGTCTGCCGATCAAAGCGCGGGCGAGCGTGAGTTCGTCGGCATTCTCCAAGCCGCCGCCAGCGGGCATGCCTTGGGCGAGACGGGTCAGCCGGACACCGCGAGGCGCCAGGATTTCCGCCAGATAATTTGCCGTGGCTTCCCCCTCGACATCCGTGCTCATGGCCAGGATGACCTCTTCGAAATTACCGAGATCCAAGCGCCTTGCCAGCTCGGACAATCTCAAGTCCTCGGGCCCCACATGTTCAAGCGGCGAAAGTCGCCCTCCCAACGCGTGGTAGCGTCCGCGGAACGCACCAGACCGCTCGATCGGCAGGATATCGGTTGCCCGTTCGACAATGCAGAGGACATGCTCGCGGGATTCGTCGGCGCACAACTCGCACGTTTCAGCCAAGCTGAAAAATCCGCAGTCGGCGCAGTGCCTCAAGTCGTCGCGGGCAAGCACGAGCGCGGACGACAATGCCGACGGCCGCCCCGGCTCTTCCAGCAACCAAAGCGCCATTCGTTCCGCACTGCGGGGTCCGACACCGGGAAGGCGCCGCAGTTCACGGACAAGCGCCCGAAATGGCTCCGGATAATCCGCAGCTTTCACGACTCGCTGCGCCGGGCCGCTTCGCTGCGCATGGCGAAGATGCGCGCGGCTGCGTCCTCACGCTCGCGAGCCAGAGCGGCGAAGCCGTTTTCGGCCGCGGCCCAGTCGCCACTCCAAAACGCATCCCATGCGTGCTCCCATCGACGCAGATCCTCGGTGGAGGCGGCATCATCGCCTTCCTTGGGGCCGCGCACTTCGCGCAGCAGCAGCCTGTCGCCCTCGAAGTCCCACCACGCGATTGGCCGCGTGCACCAATCTTCGCCCAGCTCGCCCGCGAGCGAATCATCGACCATCACCCCCGCCGCATAACCACGCGCTGCCGCCGCCATGCGGGCAGCTTTTCTCAGCGGTGCGCCACTCAGGGTCCAACGCGGTCCCGTCGGGAGATTGCCGACGCCGGCAATGCATTCCCCGCGCACAATCGCCACGCATCCCCCAGCCTTGCGGACCCATTCCCACGCGGCGGAAACGACATCAGTTGGCCGCGCGTCCCGTCCCCAGAGCCCGAGGACGAAGCGCGCACCCTCGGCATCGCAACGTTCGAGATAAGCACCCGCGCGTCCGAAGTGCTCGCCCGCACGGAAGGAGCACATCGAAAAGCCGGTCCATGCGTTGTGTTCGTCCGAAGCCGCACCCGGCCAAAGCACCTCGAGAACTGCCAGAACAGCCGAACGAGGCTTCTCGTCCAAGTTGCTTTCCTCAATGCGGCTGCGGAGCACATCACGGGTCACGCGCGGACCGACCAATTTCTCCCAGCGCGCGCGGCGTGAGCCCGCCGCTGAAGATGAAAATGCCAGCGCCGCCGCACCCGCGATACCTGCCGCAGTGACAGGAACGAGAGAACTGGCGTCGAATCCGTAAAGGCCGGAGAGCCAAATTCCGCTTCCGAGAAGCCAAACCGTGGCGAACCAGACCAGTATCTTGAGTCCGCGACGCGGGATATCCACCACGCACCAAGCGACCCAGAGAGCCATGACAAAAGCCAGCATCGCCTCGGCACGAGGACTCACCAGCGGCGGCTTCCATCCTTGCCATGCCGGAAGCAAGGGAACCCAGAGCAGCGGGAGAGCGAGCACCACGCCGATCAGTCCGCAGACCAATGCGGCCTTGAGATGGAGTGCGAGAGGCTTTGTCATCGGGAGACGTGCCAAGATAGGCCCTCACGATGAGTTGGCTCAAGAACTTGTCCGGGGCAACCGCAACCGCCGGTCACGGGAACATGGGTTGCAACAATGCTCGCGGCACGCGCCGCACCGTCTCCGGCGACGGGGAAAGCGGGTCGGCCCATAGCTTCAATCTATCCGGCCGATCAGCCGGCGCAAACATCGCCCGGCGGTCAACTCTGCTCCGCGAGCAGACGGGTAGCTACGCCGCGGTAAATATTCCACCAAGCCACCCTTTGATCCCCGGGCGACTTGAGAAATTCCTCAAGGCACCCGCACGCTTCTTCACGCGCACCGAGCGACCAGTTGTTCACTCCCGCAAAAAACCTCACCAAGGCCGCCAGCCCTTCCTTCGGATAACCGGATAAATCCCCACGTGAAACGGGGCTTTTGCGCTGACCGAACTCCGCGGCATCGAGAAACATGTTGGCCAGTTCAAGCTGTTCTCTTTGGTCGCTAAAAAGACCACCGCGCGCGAGAAGTTGCCACTGATCTTTCGCTGCTTGTTTCTGCCCGTCGAGCATGAGTGATAGAGCGAGATTAAGCTGAATCCATTTGCCCCGTTCCGTCGCCGGATCGGCTCCGAGCACACCCTCGCCAAGAGTCTTGGCCGCATCGCCGTAGCGACCGGCCGCAATGGCCGCCATGCCGTCGTCCAGGCTGTCGGGGGCTTTTCCGGCGCCGCCCGAAAATACCAACTCGCGCACCGCCTTGATCTCCTCGCGCTCGCTGAACATGAACAACCATGCGAAAGATCCCAGAAGGAGGACCGCGACGCCGGCCGAGATCAACGCCACGTAAAGCTTGGTGCGGCTGGTCTCGATCTGCACAACTTCGCGCTTGGCCGCGGGTCTCCCGGCGCGTTCGAGCACTTTGGAGCGCGCATATTCCAGATGTTCGATCAACTCGGAATAGGCCGGGTATCGGTCCTCCGGGTTCTTTTCGAGCATGCGATTGATCACGTAGGCGGTTTCCGCGGCGACGTCGGGAGCAAAAGCCTCGAGACTCACCGGCTGGCTCTTGATTTGTTTCAAAGCAACGAGGCTCGCGCTCTCGGCTTCGAAGGGGGGGCGTCCCGCGATCGCGTGAAAAAGCGTGCCGCCGAGACTGTAAATGTCGCTGCGGAAGTCCTCCGACTCGCAACTCAGGCGTTCGGGCGCGATGTAGTAGGGAGTGCCCCAAATCTCCCCGCGCGCTTCCGCTTCTTCCTCGAGGACGCGGGCCAATCCGAAATCGACAATTTTCGCGGTGTGCGCATCGGAAAAAAGAATATTGCCCGGCTTGACGTCGCGGTGGATCAATCCCTGCTCCGCGGCAGCCTCCAAACCCTCCGCGATCTGCACACCGATCTCGAGCACCTGCGCCTCGGGGACATGGCTCTGGATCCCCATCAGATCATCAAGCGAACCCTTTTCCACCAATTCCATGGCGAGGTAGAATTGCCCGTGGGCCTCGCCGAACGAATACACCCGCACGACGTGCGGATGGTTCACCGACGCGGTGATGCGCGCCTCCTGCTCCAGCTTGGCCCGCTCCTCGTCCGTGGCACTCATTTCGCGGCGCAGGACTTTGAGCGCCACCATCCGCCCGAGCGTGTGGTCGTAGGCTTTGTAAACCGAACCCATACCCCCTTGGCCGATGAGAGCGACCAGCTCGAAATTGTTGAAAAACCGGCGCGCCCGCAGCCCCTCGCCGCAATGCGGGCAATAAATCTGCGCGAACGGAAGTTCGTCGGTCACGTCGATCGCTCCTCCGCAGGCGGAGCACGTGTCGATGGCCTGGGCGGGGCTGGCGTCGTCCACACACCCACATTAGTCACGACAGGCCGCGGCGGCAAACCTTGCGGAGCCGCGCGCCACAAGCCAGCGTGGTGCGACTATGGATGAGCCTCTCCGCCTCGTCGCCGCTGAAAACGCGCCACGCCTTGACCGCTGGTTGGCGGACCATCATCCGGATGTGAGCCGCGCACGCTGGCAACGCGCCATCGCCGCGGGCTTGGTCAAAGTGAACGACGCGCCCGCGCGCGCGTCTTGCGCATTGCGTGCCGGAGACCGGATCGAGGCGACGATACCGCCGCCCGAGACCGCACCCGCACGCGCCGTCGCCGAAGAGATTCCCCTCGATGTCATATACGAGGACGACCACCTGCTTTGCCTGAACAAGCCGCCCGGCCTCGTGGTCCACCCCGCGGCAGGCAACTGGCAGGGCACGCTGGTGAACGCCGTGCTGCACCGTTGCGCCGCGATTTCACCCGGAGCCGATCCCCTTCGTCCGGGCATCGTTCACCGGCTGGACAAGGACACCAGTGGTTGCATTTTGGTCGCCAAGACCGAGAGGGCACACGCGGGACTCGCGCGGCAATTCGCCGAACGCACCGCCCGCAAGACCTACCTCGCCGTGGTCCGCGGCAAACCCAGGGCCGCGCAAGGCGTGATCAAAGGCGCCATCGCGCGCCACCCCGCAAGGCGCAAGCAAATGGCCGTCAGCAGCCGGCCCGGAGCACGTGAGGCGGAGACCGCTTGGCGCCTGCTGGCATCGGACGGACGGCTTTCACTGCTCGAATGCCGGCCGAAGACCGGCCGCACCCACCAGATCCGCGTTCATCTCAAGCATCTCGGGCACCCGATCGCCGGCGACAGGCTCTATGGCGGCGGCGCGGATTTCCCGCGGCAGCTATTGCACGCGTGGAAGCTGGAAATCCACCATCCCGTCACAGGCAAAGACATGACTTTCCTCGCACCGGTCCCGCCGGATTTCCCGCTGCGGCCCGCGGACTGAGCGGCGACGTTGCCTTTTCCACCTCCAGCACGGAGGATGATGCCCGCATGTTCTTCTTCACGCCACGCTACCGCAAGGAAGCGAAATTCATGCTGCGAGCCGCACGCAAGCTTCTGCGCTACCGCCGCGACATCCTTCCGCAGCAGCAAATCATCGGCCTGCGCGAGGGAATAACCCGGCTCGAGGTGGCGATGCGCAAGCGTTCGCGCGAAGACATCCAGAATTCCACGGCAAAATTACACGAGCTTTTCAACCAAGCCGCGCCGCCGTTGCCGCTTGCCGGACTGAGGGAGAACACCGAGGTGATACTTGTCGCCCTTGTGGTCGCGCTCGGCGTTCGAGCGTATTTTCTCCAGCCATTCAAAATTCCCACAGGCTCGATGCAACCGACACTCTACGGCGTGACCGGAACACCGACTGTCGATCCGCCTCCATCATGGCCCGTCCGTGCAGCGGAGTTCGTCCTCAAAGGCCGCACCTACATCGACGTGACCGCGAAAGAGGATGATACCGTGATCGGATTGAGGGAGGTCACCCGCCTGCATTTTTTCACTTCGACCGAGATCATCACCCGCAGCCGGAGCTACAGCGTTCCCGCACCGGCGGATGTGGTGCGGCGCGACTTCAAGATTTATCCCGGGCGGCCGGTCCGGGCCGGGCAACCCCTCGTTCGCGGCCATGCCGATTCCGGCGACCAACTCTTCGTGGACAAGGTGACCTACAATTTCATCCGCCCTGCAGCAGGCGACGTTTTCGTTTTCCGCACCACGGGCATACGACGCATCGAGGCAACGATCGCCCCGGGCATGGGATCGCAGTATTACATCAAGCGCCTTGCTGGCCTTGCCGGACAAACACTGCGCATCGTGCCACCCGATCTCTACATCGACGGGAAGGTCCCGCAGTTGTCGGTCTTCCGACGGGTGATGTCTTGCGAAAATGGCTACGCGGGGTATTCGAACACGAGCGCAGGCGGCGGCGCCTTTCCCCTCCTCGGATCGCCCGCGGCGGATTACGCCGTGCCGCGCGCCTCGTATTTCGCGCTCGGCGACAACAGCTACAACAGCAGCGACAGCCGGTTCTTCGGACCCGTGCCGGAGGCGAATGTCGTGGGCCGGGGCCTGGTTGTGTATTGGCCGTTCGTCGGCCGCTGGGGGCTCATCAACTGAACCGCGAGAAGTGGCTGATCGCATCCGCGACGCCCTCGCCCCAAAGGAAGGGCGAAATGTAACCTCCGGCGGCGCGCACCACGTCCTTGACCTCGGCGACGGCGTTGGCGGGGCACGCCACAAGCCCGGCAGAGGAACCGTCGAGCATGGGGATGTCGTTGTGGTGGTCCCCGATGGCGAGTGTTTCTTCCCGCGCGATGCCCAAGAGCCTCATCAACTCGCCGAGCGATGACCCCTTGTGAATTTCGCGGTGTGAAAAACGCATCCACACGTCGTTGCGGTTGAAGGAAAAATCCGGGACATCGGACGCGACCCTCCGCACGGTTTCGGCGACGCGGTCCATGGCGGCGGCATCGACGGTCATGAGCCCGGCGAGGCGGTTGTTTTCATAGAGCAATTCGATACCTTCCTTCTCCGCCATGCCCCGGATTTCCGCGAAAACACGCGACGCTTTTTCAAACAACTCGACTGTTCTTCGCTCCGCGCGCGCGTTCCAATCCCCGAACGCCTCCCAGTCCCCCTCTTCCACGCGCCGGAAAATGTCCTTCTCGCTAGTGAGGACAAAATCCGGATCGTGCGGGAGACGCGCATGCTCCAGGCCTTCGAGAGCAAACCAAAGTTGCCGGCCCGTGTTGACAGCCCAGAAGACGCCTTGTCGCCTCATGGCAGACAGCGCTTCCGAGAGTGATTCGGCTGTGCGCGCATCGGGTTCATGCCCGATGAGGGTCCCGTCGAAGTCGGTGCTGAGCAATCGGATGGGCATCACCTCCAACTTAGCGCCGTCCGATCCGAGTCGCCAGAGCAGTTGCACGGCGTGGCGCCATTTCCTAAGATTGTGGACATGAAATCCGCCTACGAGATCGCCATGAGCCGCCTCGAGTCAGCCGCACCCACGGTGGTGCTCAGCGAACAGCAAAAAGAGCGCATCGCGGAAATCGAGGCCAAGTGCAAGGCCGACATCGCCGCCAAAGAATTGCTGCTCCAAGGGGAGATTGCCAAGGCGTCCTCGCCGGAGGATATCGCACAGATCCGGCGTCAGCTTGCCGATGAAATCCGCCGGTTCGAGGAAAAGCGCGACAACGAGAAGCAGCGGGTCCGGAGCGAGGGATAACGCCGGCATGACCGCACCCTCCCTCCGCGCCGAAGACGAAAAGTTCATGCGGAGGGCCATTGCCCTCGGCGAAAAGGCTGCATTGATCGACAGTTCCGGCGGTCCGTTCGGCTGCGTTGTCGTGAAGGACGGCGCCGTTGTCGGCGAAGGCACAAACCGCGTGGTAGCTGAAAATGACCCCACGTGGCACGGCGAGATGGCCGCGATACGGACCGCTGCTAAAAATCTCGGCACGTTCCATCTCGCCGGTTGCACGCTCTACACCACCGGGGAGCCATGCCCCATGTGCGCCGCGGCGATCTTCTGGGCGCGCATCGAGCGGATCGTCTATGCTTCCACCATCGCGGACGCGATGCGCTTCGGCGGTTTCGATGACCATGCGATCTACGGGGAGTTGTCCAAGCCGGTCAACGAAAGATCCATCCCCGCCACGATGTGCCTGCACGAGGAGATGCTCCACGTCTGGCGGCGCTACGAGGCCAAGGCGGACAAGATCCGCTACTGACGCGACACCGCGGATTCAAGCTCCTTGAAATCACGGTCGAGGATGCTGCCGGGTTCGACCGGCATGGCCTGCCGCGCCTGACGCAGCGCGCGCTGCGCCTCGGCCGTCTTGCCGTCAGCGCGCAGGGTCTCCACGTAAGGACGGACGACGCCGTAAAAAAGGTTTCCCCCGCCCGTCCTCCCGAGCTTGAGGAGCAACGCCCGGTATTCGTGCCCGGCGCGGTCGTAGTCGCCTGATTCAAGCAACCGCGAAAGCGTGTCCGACGCGACGCCGGCACTGAGATCGGCCCGCTGCCTGCGGTTCTCGCGCACCATGCGGCTCTCGATATTGCTCGCTGCAGCGGAGTTTCCGCCCTCGCGCTCCGCGGCGGCCAAGCGCGTCTGGTATCGGACGCGCAGATCCTCGTGCCGGCGGAACTGCTCGAGGGCGCGTGTGTAGAGTTCGCGCAAACCCGCGCTGTCGCCTCGGGTTTCGAGTATTTCCTCCTTCGCCTCCCACGCTGCGACCAGTCCGGGCGCCGCGTGCAGCGCACTCTCCGCCGCAGCCAGCGCCTGCGCGCTGTCGCCGCGCCGTGAGAACAATTCGGCCATGGCCAGATCGCCCTGCGCCGCTTCCTGCCCGGGTGCGCGCGCGGTTTTCCCGGACAGATACGCCAGCTCGTGGTCGGTGATCGGCAGCCACGTCTGCGGATCAAGCGCCTGGCCGACCGTGAAATTCTGGTTTTCGTAGCGCCCGGCATCGAGATTCCACGATCCGTTACGCTTGAGGAATCCGAACCACGCGTGACCGCCGTCGGTTCCCTGACCGGCGAAATAGATCGTCGGAATACCCCTCGCCTTGCCGGCCATGCTCGCGAAATAAGCCTGGTCCGTGCAGATGCCTCCCCAAAGCTCGATGTTGCCGAGACGGTAGCTGCCGTTCGACCACATGAACGCGCCCTTCTCTACGCGACGGTGATCATAGTTGACCTGATCGAACGCGCGCTCGAAGTGGTCGCGTGGCGCTTTCACATGCTTTGTCGCCCATTGCAACTCGGCGCGTTCGATGGGCGCATCGACCACAAATTTCAATTGCTCGGGCGTCGCCCGGCGAAGGTCGGTGTCGAGCCGTCCCGCGTCATTGGCCTGAACGTAATAGCCGAAGCGTTGGGTGACGTCCTCGTCCATGCGCGGAACAGCGGAAGGCTGCACCTGCCGGTGCGGCCAGAACGACGGCTCGCGCTGGTCGTAGACCAGAGCGAAAGCAACGGCCAGATTGCGATAGTCCGCCCATTTGGCGCCCCATGCGGAGTGCATCCTGTCCAGCCGCGAAATCGCGACAGGAGGAAAATCATCCGGGGCCAGCATGCGGAAAAAGTCCCGGAGAAAATTCTGGTCTCCTGCCATCTGGACGAGAAAGTCTTCACGCGCGCGACCCGCCACCGGTCCTTCCTGGATCGTGTAATCGTCGGGGAGAAGACCCTGCAGAATCTCCGGCGGAACACGCGCATTCTCAAGGGCGCGGTGCGCCGTGGCCAGCGGGCGGCCGGCGCGGTCCTCGGGCAACGCCATGCCCGGCGGGACGACGATCAACGAGTTTGTTTGCTCCGGATTTTCCAAAACGCGCCTGCCCAAGTAAGCGCGCACCGCATCGGGTTCGGGCGTGCCAAGCAGCCGGCACCACTGCCCGAGCAGTTGCCATTGGCGAAAAACCGGCATGCCGCA
Source organism: Chthoniobacterales bacterium (assembly GCA_018883245.1). Classification (NCBI taxonomy): domain Bacteria; kingdom Pseudomonadati; phylum Verrucomicrobiota; class Spartobacteria; order Chthoniobacterales; species Chthoniobacterales bacterium. The sequence goes on along the minus strand of VEQL01000002.1, from coordinate 73,690 downwards.
ACTGCCCGCCTGCGCGAAATTCGCCGGTTTCCACGACTGCACAAGCTGATCCTCGATTGCATCGGCTGCGGGCTTCCAACCCATCTCCCGCACTTTTGCAACATCGGCCGGTCCCGGCAGACGCTGCATGTCGAACATCGCGCCGGCAGCAGATACGACCAAACCGGCCGAAACTAAAAAAGCCGCTCCTGAACTGCGCATCCCGCAACCCTACGCGGAAGCGCGCTCTTGCCAAGGGCGGCGGCGGATTCGCCTTCCGGACAGCCCCGCCCCGACCGTATTCTTTCCGGTTCGCCGATATGCCTTCTTCCGAGCCCTCCAGCATACGCGTCAAAGGCGCGCGCCAGCACAACCTCAAAAACATCGACGTGGTGATCCCGAGGAACCGCCTTGTCGTGCTGACCGGGCCGAGCGGTTCGGGCAAATCGTCGCTGGCCTTCGACACGCTTTACGCCGAAGGGCAACGCAAATACGTCGAAAGCCTCTCGGCCTACGCGCGGCAATTTCTCGACCGTTTGCAGCGGCCGGACGTGGATTTTGTCGAGGGCCTCTCGCCCGCCATCGCCATCGAGCAGCGCACGTCGGCAGCGGGCCCGCGCTCGACCATCGCCACGACCACGGAGATCTACGACTACCTGCGCATCCTCTACTCGGCCATCGGCGTGCCGCACGATCCGGAAACCGGCGAAGTTGTCCGGCGCCAGACACCGCAGGAAATCACCGACGCCATACTTGCCTTCCCGCAGGACAGCCGGCTGGTTTTGCTGGCGCCGCTGGTGCGCGGCGAAGCCGGCGAGTTCCGGGACATCATCGAAAAAATGCGCCGCGAGGGCTTTGTCCGCGCGCGCATTGACGGAAAAATCACCGACCTCGGAACAGAGACGCGCATTCGCCTGGACAAGAATCGCCGTCATCACATCGAGGCGGTGGTGGATCGTCTTGTCCTCAAGGCCGGAATCCGGCAACGACTTGCCGATTCCGTGGAAACCGCTCTGCGTTGGGGTGAAGGCGCGATTATTGCGTCCGTGCAGGAACCGGGCGGGAATTCTTTCGCCGACCACCCGTTTTCAACGGCCTTCGCCAACCCTAAAACCGGCTTCACGCTGCCGCGTTTGACTCCGCAGCATTTTTCTTTCAACAGCCACTTCGGTGCGTGCCCCGCCTGCCACGGACTGGGAACCGAACCGTATTTCGACCCCGAGCTTGTCCTTGATCCGGACAAATCTCTCGATGACGGCGCGATCGTCGCTTGGCGCAAGGGCACACCGAAGATGCAGGCCTACTATGCGGCCCTGACGTCCGCCCTGGCCCGTGATGCGGGAGTCCGAACCGATGTTCCCCTGGGCAAGCTTCCCGAGGCGTTTCGCGATCTGATCCTTCACGGGTCCGGCGACCGCGCGATCGACATCTCCTACGGAGGCAGCGCGGCGAAGCAACAGGCAAAGAGACCCTTCGAAGGCCTGCTGGCCCAACTCGAACATCTGCTGGCCCGCGCCAAGGGAGAATCCCTGCGACAACGCCTCAAAGCACTGCAAAACCGCCGCCCCTGCGCGCGCTGCCGCGGCGCGCGTCTGCGGCCCGAAATTCTTGCGGTCACCTTGCCCCCCGCCGCGGGAAACGGGCTGAACATCCACGAACTTTGCAACCTCACGATCGCCGAAGCAGCCGGCGTTTTCGGCCGTCTCGAATTAAACGGACAGGAAGAGGCCATCGCCGCGGAAGTCGTCTCGGAAATTTCGCGGCGTCTGGATTTCCTTTCCGAGGTCGGCCTCGGGTATCTCACGCTCAATCGCGAGAGCGGAACGTTGTCGGGTGGCGAGGCGCAGCGCATCCGCCTCGCCACCCAGATCGGAGCCGGTCTCGCCGGCGTGCTTTACGTGCTCGACGAGCCGAGCATCGGCTTGCACCAGCGCGACAACGAACGCCTCATCGCCACTCTGCGTCGCCTGCGCGATCTCGGAAATTCCGTCCTCGTGGTCGAGCATGACCACGAAACCATTCTCGCCGCCGACCACATCATCGACATCGGCCCCGGTGCGGGGCCGCTCGGCGGCAACATCGTCGCGCAGGGCACGCTTGAGGAGGTCGCCTCCGCGCCGCAGTCGCTCACCGGGCGCTACTTGGGCGGGCAACTGGGCATCCGGATTCCGGCCAAACGCCAACAACCGCTCACGCCCCGCGCTTTCGTCTCGGGCCCGACCGACGGCTGGCTCGGCGTGAAAGGCGCGAGGGAAAACAATCTGAAATGCATCGACGCGCACATTCCCCTTGGCTGCTTTGTCGCGGTGACAGGCGTCTCGGGCAGCGGAAAATCAACTCTGGTCAACGACATTCTGCGGTCAGCCCTTGCCCGGGACCTCTACCGCGCCAAGGAAACTCCGGGAGCCCACGACGCCATCCTCGGCGCCGGGCAAATCCACCGTCTCGTTGTCGTGGACCAATCGCCGATCGGCCGCACACCTCGGTCGAACCCGGCCACTTACACCGGGGCCTTCGGACCGATCCGCGAACTGTTTTCCCAAGTGCCGGCGGCCCGCGTGCGGGGCTACAGTGCGGGACGTTTCAGCTTTAACACCAAAGGCGGACGCTGCGAGCACTGCCAAGGCGACGGATCGCTCAAGGTCGAAATGCATTTTCTGGCCGATGTGTTTGTCACCTGCGACGTGTGCAACGGGCGCCGCTACAACAGGGAAACCCTCGAAATCACCTACAAGGGCAGGAATATCGCCGACGTGCTTGCCATGACCGTGGACGAGGCGCTCTCATTTTTCCGGGCTGTTCCGGCTGTCGCGGACAAACTTGCCACCATGCAGGAGGTCGGCCTCGGCTACCTGACCCTCGGACAGTCGGCCAGCACGTTGTCCGGCGGCGAAGCCCAGCGGATCAAGTTGTCCACCGAGCTTTGCAAGCGCGCGGGATCAAAAACGCTCTACTTGCTCGATGAGCCGACCACGGGTCTCCACGTTTCCGATGTGGACACCCTGCTGCAAGTTCTCGTCAAATTGCGCAACGCAGGCAATACACTGGTGGTCATCGAGCACAACATGGATGTGATCAAATGCGCGGACTGGATCCTCGACCTCGGCCCGGAGGGCGGTGACGGAGGCGGACGCATCGTGGCGGAGGGTCCGCCTGAAACGATTGCCAAGTGCGACGCCAGTCATACCGGGCACTACCTCCGCAAAATCCTTGGCGAATGAGAACCCTGCCGATCATCTGGGCTGCGATCATCGCGCTGTCGGCCACGGGCCGAGCCGCGAACCCTGCCGTCGAGAAGGCGCAGAACGCACTCCGCGACGGCCTGCCCAAGGCCGCGATCGCACCGCTCGAGGAAGCCATCCGCAAGTCGCCTGCAGGGGAAAGGAACTCGCTGGGCCTGCTCCTCGCGCGTGCTCAATTGGATGCAGGGCTTCCCGGAGAGGCATTGCGCACCCTTGACGAATACTGCGACAAAGACTCCTCGCAGGCTGCCGTGTTGCGCGCGGCGGCCCTGGCTGCCCAAGGAAAGTTGGAAGCAGCCGCGAAGCTCGTCTCTCCTCTTGCACCCGCCTCCGCTGACGCCAAATTACTGCTCGCGCGCATCCGGCTTCAGCAGGGCGACAGAGTTGCCGCGAGCGCCGCACTTCCGGGCGAGAACGAAACGCCGCCGTCCGAGCCTGACGCGCTCCGTCTGCTCATCGACTTGCAACTTCAGCTCGGGAATTGGGGCGACGCGCAAAGCCTCATTGACCTGGCCAAAGCCGACTCGCTGCTGCCGGCCGCGGAACTGGACGTTGCCGCCGGCCGGGTTCTCCTCGCGCAGGATCAGCCGTCGGGGGCGTCGGAGCTTTTCCGCGCCGTGCTTGAATCCGGCGACTTGCCTGGGCCTGTCCGAGACAACGCACGCCTCGGACTCGCCCGTTCTTTGACGGCTCTGGGAGTGGACAACCGGGCACGGGATGTCTTGCGGGAGACAATCACGTCGAATCCGGACACGCCCACGATGCGCGAAAGCATGGAGCGATGGATCACCCTGAGCAGGAAAGCCGGCGAGGATCCATCGGCCAATCTGCGGGAGTGGGCAGCACAAAAAGACAGCCGGCGCACCACGGAGGCCCGCCTTCAGTTGGCGCGGTCGGAAATCGATGCCAAGCGCGCGGAAAGCGCGATTGCGTTGCTCGGCCAAGTGAAGACCGGTGAGGAAATTTCCGCGGAGGATTCGCTCCGATCCAAACTTCTTCTCGCCGAGGCGCAAATTGCCACAGGCCAGACGGGCGAGGCCCGTGCGATCCTGGACGATCTGGACGCATCGGCTGCCGGTTCGGATTTTTCGGTCGCCGACCTGCGAGGCCGTGCCTTCGCGGCAACCGGGGATCATCGAAAAGCCTACGAATCCTTCCAAGAAGCGCTCAAGAGGGCGCGCACCCCCGAGGAGACATCCGCAGCGGCAGCCAACGCCATGCTCGCCGCGCTGGCATCAAACGACACCGCGCTCGCCCGCGCGTCCTACGAAGTCCTGCGCAAGACGGCCCCCGCGGATCCGTCCCTCTTGCGCTGGTCTTTCCTGCTCGCCACCGCCGAGGCGCGTGAGGGCAACATCGACAGCCTTGCCGCGCTTGCCGGACGCTCGGCGGCGGCGGAATATGCGTTCCAAGCCAAGCTCGCCTTGGCGGAGTGGAGGTTGGCACGCGGAGAACCCGCCGCCGCAGAGCGGATTCTGGGCACGGCCCGGCAAGAGGCGGATGTCCCAGATCGCGCCAGCGCACTCGCCGCAGCCGAAATTTTTGCCGCCGACAGCGCGGGCTCGAAACCCCGAGAAGAACTGGTCAAAGCATGCGAGGCTTTTTTGACCGAACACGGGAGCAGTCCCGAGGCCCTCGATATCCGCTTCAAACTTGCCGAGCTTCACTCGCGCGCGGGCGACCACGCGGCTGCAGAGTCGATTCTCTCGGGGATCGCGCGTTCGCAACCGGACGCCGAGACGGCAGCCCTGGCCAAGTTCCTCGCCGCGCAGGCCGCTTCCCGGAGCATGAGCGCCGAAGGGGCGGGCCGTGCCCTTGCGTGGTATGACGAACTCGCGCAGTCTTCTTCTCCCCTGCGCTACCGCGCGCGCTTCGAACAGGCCTCTCTGCTGCTGCGCGACCAGCAATTCACCGACGCACAGAAGCTCTATGATCGGCTGCTTGCGTCGGATCCGCCGCCGGAAGTCCGCCAGGCCGCACTGATGGAAAAAGGCGACACGCTCTTTGCCTTGGCCGCGCAGGATCCTGCCAAGCTTTCCGAGGCGGCGGAAGTTTATGCCAAAGTGAGCGCGGATCTTTCCGCGCCGCCGGATTGGCGCGATCAGGCTGCATGCAAACGCGCCGCCGTCCTCGCCCGGGCCGGCCGCGCCACCGAGGCCTTGGCCGCTTACCACGACGTGCTCTCCAAGCCGCCGCAGCAGAGCGCCGACCTGTTTTGGTTTTACAAGGCGGGGCTGGAAGCCGCCCGACTGCTCGAAGAACAGAAAGATTGGCCCGCGGCGATCGCTGTTTATGATCAACTCGCGGCCGTCAAAGGCCCGCAGCGCGAGGAACTCGCCCAGCGCGCGCGGCGCCTGCGGCTTGAACACTTCATCTGGGAAAACTGAACCATGCTCAACACCACCAACGCCACAGCCGACGGCCACGTCAAACTCTTCATCCCCGGACCCGTCGAGGTCTCGGAAAAAACCTTCCGCGCGTTTTGCCATCCGCAAATCGGGCACCGCGGCAGCGAATTCTCCTCCCTCTACGAATCCATCCATCCGCGTCTCCAGACGATGTTCGGCACGCAGGGGCCGGTTTACCTTTCCACATCTTCGGCATGGGGCGTGATGGAGGGGGCACTCCGCAACCTCGTCCGCAAAAAAGTCCTGAACTGCATGTGCGGCGCGTTTTCCGACAAATGGTTCGACGTGAGCAAGCGCTGCGGAAAGCAGGCCGAGGCGCTCCAAGTCGAATGGGGCGAGCCGATCCTCCCCGAGCTGGTCGAGGAAAAGTTGTCCCAAGGCGGCTTCGACGCCGTGACCCTCATCCACAACGAAACATCGACCGGCGTTTTGAGCCCTCTCGCCGACATCGCAGCCGTCGTCCGCAAATACCCCGAAGTCATGTTCATCGTGGACAGCGTTTCTTCGTTTTCCACGGTGCCGATTCCCATGGACGACCTGGGCATCGACATCCTTCTCACCGGCAGCCAGAAAGCGCTCGCGATGCCTCCGGGCCTCGCCCTTTTCAGCGCGAGCGAACGCGCCCGTGCCCGCGCGGCCGAGGTATCCGACCGCGGCTATTACTTCGACATTATCGAGTTCCACAAGAACTGGGAAAAGTTCATGACGCCCAGCACGCCGACCACCGGTCACATCTACGCCCTGCAGTCCAAGTTGGACGACATCTTCACCGAAGGTTTGGACAACCGCTACGCCCGTCACGCGAAACTCAACAAGATGATTTCCGACTGGGTGGACGCCAACGGATTCGAACATTTCGCCCGCGATGGCTACCGCTCGAAGTCGCTGGTTTGCGTGAAAAACAACCGCAACATCGACGTCGCCGCGTTTTGCTCGGCCCTCAAGAAAAAGCACAAGGTCGCGATCAACGGCGGCTACGGAAAAATCAAGGGCACCACATTCCGCGTTTCCAACATGGGCGACGAGAGCGAGGCGACGATCGCCGAACTCCTCGGCTGGATGACCGGGTGCCTGCCGGCCTAAGGCTGGCTTTCGCCCGACTTCTCGTCCAGAGCGCCGCCTCCGGCCACGGTGAACTGGTAAACGAGCCGGTATTCGGCATCGGTGAGCTGCGATGACTTCATCGTGCGCGCCAACGCGATCCCCTCGTTGCGCGAACCGGTTGCCGCAAGGACGGCGACAACCACCGCTTTTTGCCCCGGCAAAAGCTGGTGCTTTATCGCCTCGCAAGGTTCGAGCAATCTGCGCGCCTCCGCCGCGCGACCGGACTGGAGCAGCGCGAGCGCGTGGGTGAGGCGGAAGTCGATATTTCCCGGCTCGGCATCCAAGGCCGCCTGGGTTTCGGCAATGTCCACGGGCTCGCGATTCATCAGGCGCCTCATGCGTTCCAAGTCCCTGACGGTTGCGGCGCTCGGCGAAGCGTCCAAAGCGCGCCGCAGCGCTTCCTCGCGGAGTCGCGGCTCGCCGCGCTGGGAAAATCGCCAGCGTGCCACGCGAAGCGCATACTCGGAGGTGGTGCGGTCGCTGCAGAGTTGCAGCAGGGTCTGGCTGGCCAGTTCGGTTTTACCCAGTTCGTCCACTTGAGCCAGCAATTCGGGAAGAATCCCTCTCCCTGCGGAAGCCTTGATTGCCTTGCGCAGAGCGCCGTCCGCTGCCGCCTCGCGTCCCAGCCCGCGCTCCGCCCGCGCCCGTAGCAGAAGCGTCACCGTTTCATTCACCGGAGAACCCGCATCCACCAGCTTGAGCAGAGCCTCCCAATCCTCCTTCGCGCTCAGCGCCTCGGCTCGGACCAGAAACGTGCCGCGCGATGTGCGCGCCTCGGCGGAGCGCGCGAAAACGAGCGCATCGTCCGGGCGCTTCTGATCGAGCAACCAGCGTGCATAGGAGCCGCGCTCCTCGGGTTTCGCCCCGGTGAAGACCGGTTGCAACTGCCGCAGGATACTGTCCAAAGTCCTGTGCCGGTCGCCGATCATCACACTCGCCGCAGGTAGCAACGCCTCGTTGTCGGGCTGGAGATCGGAGAAGGCCCTGTTCGCCCACGAAAGCCTCGTCGCCGGCCCGGCGGGAATCGTCGTGAGACCGAACGCCAAGGCCTTGTCACCGTCAGGCTCCACCGCCATCGCGTCCACGATCTGAACAGCCTCGGCCAGGGAATCGGGCGTGTTGATGGTGGCAAGAAGCCGGGCCAACTCGAGCCGGAATGCCATCGTCGGCTCTTCCTGTGCCGCCAGTCTCATGAGCCTCTCTGCCTCGGAAAAATCTTTGTTCTGCAACGCGCGGCGGGAGCGCCAAGCCTTCGCCTCCGCGGGTTTTCCCGCCGCTTCGAGCGCGGCGACACCCCTCTCGAAGCGCGCATCATCGCCGAGACGCACCGCCGCCGACGCTTCCTCCGAGCGATCCTCGTCGGTCAACTCGTCGATGGCGCGGACTTGGTCCCAGACCTCGAGCGCCTTCGCGCTGCCGTTCGCCGCCAGCACGATCGCGTAGGCACGCAGAACTTCAGGGTCTTTGCCCCGCAGGCTGCGGGCGGACTCCGCCTGGATCAGCGCATAGCGCAACTCGCCCGCCTTCACATTCGCCCGCGCTTTCCGCGCCAAGTCGTGCGCCCGCCATCCGGTAAAAGCATAAAAGCCCGCGCCGGCGGCGGCCAAACCCAGCACAACAATCACGGGAAACCACAGCTTGATACGCCGCCAAATGACTTGGAAGGTCGACCCCTCCCCGCCCAAAGCGGGTGTTTGGCCCGTCGCTTCGCGCCACCAGTCGCCGATCCGGTCCCGGAAGCGCGCGACCTCGGTCGGCTCCCGGTGCGGTTTTTGGGGGAAATCTTGCGCTGGTTCACGCATAGATTCCGATGTCCTTAACCCATCGGCGCGGGAATTGGCCAGCGAAGACAATCGTCACGGGTGATTTTCCGTCCGTGCATGAACCTCCGGTTTCAGACTGCGCGGACGGCACACCCGCTCCACGCGCAAAAGGCATGCCGTGCCGTTGCCCAAACGCTGCACGACTCCGGCGACTTCCACCACCGGATGCGCCGCAACGGCCCCGCCGCTCCTGCGGTAAGCGCCGGCGAACAACTCGCATTCGAGAATATCGCCGCGGTCGCAGATGCTGATGAATTTCATCGCGCGTCCGTCGGACTGGCGATGCAACCGCTGCGCCACGACCAAACCGCATGTCGTCACGAACCTTCCGTCGAACTTCCGCACGTCGCGGACCGGACAATACGTGTCCCAGGCAATATCCGGAAAAAGTTCCACCGGATGTCCGGAGACCGTAAACCCGAGCAATTCCATCTCATCGCGCAATTTTTGCAGGCGGTCGGGTTCCGTGCGTGAAACGGGAAGCGCCGGTCGCTTGGACTCAAGCAGCAAGCCCTGCCCCGCGTTCCACGGGACAAGCGCTCGAAGCTCCCAGAACTGCCCGGTGCGCGAGGCGCCGAGCATGTCGAACGCCCCCGCCCTCAGCAGCGCCATGGCCTCGTCCGCATGCGGCGCACACCGCCGCTGGAAATCCGCCAACGAAGCGAAAGGTCGGGCGTTTTCGATCCGGGTTAGCAATTCCTCCGACAATCCTTTGATCATGCACAGAGGCACTGCGATTGCCGCACTCGCCGCCGAAAATCGCCTGACCTCCCCGTTGATGTCCGGCCCCGAAAACGAAATCCCCAACCGCCGCGCCTCGATCGTGTAGAACAAGCGCGAATAGAACCCTTTCCCGTGCGTGAGCACGGACGCCAAGAACTCAGCCGGCCAATACCGTTTCAACTGTGCCGCCTCGTAGGCTTCCAAACCGTAGGCCGTGGAATGCGCGCGGCAAAACGCGTAACCGCGAAACTGCATCAGCAAATCCCACACCGCCGCGATCTCGCCGTCGGTCCGACCTTTGGTCCGCGCCGCCGCGGCGAATTCCGCACGCCACGCATCCACGTTGGCCATGCGGTTTTTCACCAGCATCCGGCGCAAAATGTCCGCGCGTCCCGCATCCCATCCGGCGAACACCTCGCAGATCTGCAACACATGCTCCTCGTAGGCCACCACGCCGCAGGTCGAGCGCAAGACCGGCTCCAGACTCGGATGCGCATAGCGCACGGGCTCGATCCCGCGCGCACGCCGTGCGAACTGTTCCTTGCGCAGGCTGTTGGCCGCGCCCGGACGGATCACCGACACGATGGCGATCAATTGGTCGATGGCCCGCACACCGGACATCCGCGCCAGCGAAGTCATGGCCGGACTCTCGATATGGTGCGCCCCTCGTGCTTCGCCTTCGGCGATCATTTGCCACACATGCGGATCGTCCCACGTGCCCGGGTCGGGCGGCTCGATGCCCCGCACCCGCAGCGCCTCCCGCGTGTCACGCAGCACGGAAAGCCCGCCCTGTGCGAGGATATCCAATTTCACCAAACCCATCGCCTCGACCGCTTCCATGTCGAACTGCGTGGTCGGACGCCCGCTTGCGCTGATGAAAAGCGGTGTCAGGTCGCCCACGGGATCCCGCGAAACAACCACGCCGCACGGATGCATCTTGGCGTGGCGCGGAAACCCGTCCAATCGTGCGGCCAACCTGAGCGCCGCCTGATACGGATTCTCTTCCCATGTCAGCCCGCGTGTTTCCACGCTGTCGTGCGCTGCCGCGGCCACATCGCGCGCCGAAGTCTGCGGCAATTTTTCCGTCATGCGCCGGATCTGGAATTCGGATACGCCCAGCGCCTTGGCGATGTCGGCGAAGGCCGAACGGCCTTGGTAGGTGCCGAACCCTCCCACCACCGCGGCATGGTGCGGTCCGTAACGCTCGAAAATCAAATCGACCACCTCGTCGCGCCGGTCGTGCGGGAAATCGATGTCGATATCCGGCAATTTTTGCAGCTTCATCCGTTCGGGGTTGAGGAAGCGGCGGAAATACAATTCGAAGCGCACCGGACAGACCGAGCTGATCCCCAGGCAATAGCACACCAGCGAATCGGCTGCGCTGCCCCGCGTGATCCAATCGATCCCGCGTTCCCGGCAACGCTGAAGCAATTCCCAGACCACAAGGAAATACTCCTCGTAGCCTACCTCGCCGATGATGCGCAGTTCCTCGTCCACCTGACGCCGCACGCCGCCGGACGGTATCGCGCCATAGCGTTTGCGCATTCCCTCGCGGGCCAAACGCGCCAGAAAATCCCGTGATAATGAGCCGTCCGGTGGAGTGAAACGGGGAAACTTCAGTCCGCCGACGGGCAGAACAAAGCCGCACTTCTCCGCGATTTCTTCCGTATCGCGGAGCATCCCCGGCGACACGCCGATCTGCCGCGACCACGAAAAATCCCCGCGGCGTTTGTCCGGATGCGGCTGTCCCGCCAGCGACAAGGTCCGGATGCTCTGCATCACTTCGTAAAATTTCACATCGCGCGGCGAGGCGTAACGGACCTCCGGAAACGCCGCCGCCGGACGCAGGATCAAGCCGTCCAAGACGTCTTTGTTTGTTCCGCTCAGCAACCCGCAAAGCTTCCGGTAGCCCGCGGCATTTTCCACATACGCCAGATACGGAATCCCCCGGACTTTCACCTCCGCGGCAACGATGGGCTTGATCCCCGCTTCCTGCGCCGCGGTGCAGAACTCGACCGCCCCGTGCAAATTCGGATCCGTCATCGCCACCGCCTTCGCCCCCCGCTCCACCGCCATCCGCACGATATCCTCCGGACGCAGCAGCGAATCCATGAAGCTGAAACAGCTTTTGGCATTCAAGACGGCTGAAACTTGATTTTGAGCGTGAGCGCAATAGTTGCGTCCTGCGGACGGTTTTTTCTGAACACTGAAAACGGAACACTGGACACTATCCATCGCCTCCAACTGGTGCCCTCTCACAAGGCTCCCCGCGCCGTAGCGCACTTTCGCCTCATCCATCACCCGCGCCAACCGCCGCCGCGTCTCGCGGTCGTATCCCGTGCCCGGCAAATCCAGCCCCGCCTGCCGCCAACCTCCTGCGTCATAAACGCGGGAAAATTTCACCCCCACCAACCGCAAACTCACGCGCCGGCCCCACGCGCGCCGCGCCAGCCGGTCGATCAAACCGTAAACATCCGTCTCCAAATCCGTCGGCTCGGCGAGACTTTCGCTCCGCCGGCTCTGCTCCATGTCGTTGTAGCGCAGACGCACCTCGACGCAGCGGATCATTTTCCCGTCGGCCCGCACGTTGGCCATCAGATGGTCCGCCATCCCCCGCAGCACCCGCCGGACATAATCTTCGTCCGTCGTGTCCTCGTCGAACGTCTCCTGCTTGCCATAGGACTGCGCGTCCGGACGCTCTGTCACGATCGGACGCTCATCGATCCCCCGGGCGAATTCACACAGCTGTCCGGCCGCCGATCCCGCGATCAGCTCCAGGCTCTCCGGGGTTGCCGCCGCCACTTGCGCGATGCAGCGCAAACCCGCCGCTTCGAAAACGCGCTCCATCTTCGTTCCCACGCCCGGCAGCCATTTCACCTCGAGCGGCGCGAGGAATTCGCGCTCCGTCCCCGGCGGCACCTCGAGAAAACAATCCGGCTTGCGCAGCTTCGACGCCACCGAAGCGACCAGCTTGTTCGTCCCCAGCCCCTGCGATACGGACAGCCGCAAATGATCCCGGATATTTTTGCGCAGTCGCTCGGCCGCCGTGCGCGGACTCCACTTCGTCACTCCCGACAAATCCCCGTATCCCTCGTCGATCGATCCGACTTCCACCACCGGCGTGTAGTCGTGCACCAGCGAAAACATCAGCCGCGAGAAATGTTCGTATTTCTCCCAATCGCCCGGCAGCACGATGAGACGCGGGCAAATCTTGAGCGCCCGTGCCGTCGGCATCGGCGTGTAAACCCCGAGCCGCCGCGCCTCGTAGCTGGCCGATGCGATGATCCCCCGTTTCATCCCCCCGACCGCCACCGCCTTCCCGCGCAAGCGCGGCTCGGATGCCACCTCGCAACCGACAAAAAACGCATCCGCATCCAGATGCACCGCCGCACGGTGTTGTTCGGTCCGCTTCACAGCGCGGATCTAACAGAAAACCCGAATACTGTTCAAATGTTCAGTATTACGCTTTTGTCCGCCTTTCGAGCAGTCCCTGCAATTCCAAAGCATTGCGCACTCCGGCGCTGCTGGCCGTGTTGTCGAAAACGACAAATCGCGGGCGGCGTGACTGCCGCTTCAGAAAGGCCGTGAGTTGGCGAAGTTGGTCCGTGTCGTAGGAGCTGTAATACCGCCGCGGTTCGCCGTGGAGGCGGACGTAAACGGGCAGCGCTTTGTCTCCGAGGCGCGTCCGGCCGTCGGGAATCGCGGTCAGCACCGGACCGATGCGGTATTCCGCCAAAGTCTTGCCGGCTTCCGCGCTTTGCCATGAAGCATGGCGCGGCTCGCAAACCGCATGACCTTTGTAAATGCGGCGCAGGGCCGCGAAGAAATGCCCGGCGGTGCGCGAATCGAAGGTCAAAGTCGGCGGCAGTTGGACGAGCACCACGGCAAGTTTCGCGCCAAGCCCCGACAACGGACCGAAAAAATCCCCCAGCAGATCCGTGTTTTGCAACCGCGTGTAATGCGTGATCAAGCGGTGCATTTTCACCGAGAAGAGAAAGTCATCGGGCACCTCCGATGCCCACTTTTCACAGGTGGACGCGCGGACCTTGCGGTAAAAGCTCGAATTGATTTCGACAAAGTCAAACGCTGTCGCGTAGCGCCGGAGCCCCGTGACTTCATTCGGCCCCTGCGACAGAAGCGCACGGTAGCGACCGGCCGCTTCGCTCCAGCCGGCAAGACCGATCCTTGTCTCTTGCGCCATGGACAATCCGGGTCAGCGCGGAGGCCCGCCACCCCGCCGGCCCCAACCATTGTTCGCGATTTCGGCCACAACAGCCGTCACGATCCGAATTACAACGCCCGATTTAACCTCGATGAGCACACCTGCAAGCGTCGCTACGGCACCGTGCTTGTCAAGGTGGCAGCGCCCTCTGCTTGCACTGCACGGCATGGAGAACTTAAGCGCAGGACACCTCCCGCCCCCTCCCACGCCGCATGCACCGCTCATCGCTCCGTTTTGGTCTGTGCGCCCCACCGGCTCCGTCAACCGGCATGTCCGGCATCGCCATCCGCACGGCAACCCCGTAAAGCCCCGCTTTTTCTGAGTCATTGAAACCGGCGCCGCGGAAGCTATTGTGCTGCGGTGCCAATCGAATCCCGCCGCACCGCCCTTTACGAAATCCAAAAAGCCGCCGGTGCGCGTTTCGTCGATTTTGGCGGATGGGAAATGCCGGTGCAATTCAGCTCCATCCTCGACGAGCACCAAACGGTCCGGACGGCCTGCGGCGTGTTCGACATCTCGCACATGGGCGAAGTTTTCGTCTCGGGCGCGGGGGCGCCGGAATGGCTGCAACGCATTCTGGCCAACGACCTCGAAAAGTGCGCGGTCGGCGGCGCGCAATACACGTTTCTGCTCAACGACAAGGGGGGGGTCATCGATGACCTGATCGTTTACCGCTTGGCCGACGATCGTTTTCTCCTCCTCGTCAACGCGGCAAAGATCGCCGAAGACGTCGCGTGGCTCGAGTCTCACCGGACCGAAAACGTGCTTGTCGATGACCGCAGCAACAAAATGAGCGGGCTTGCCGTGCAGGGACCGGTTGCGCCCTCCGTCTTCACCAAGGTCTTTGGCGCTGCGATGCCCGAGCGCAACACATTTGCGGTCATCCGCCAGGGGGCGCATGACATCATTGCCGCGGGAACCGGATACACGGGCGAGGCAGGCTTCGAAATTTTCTTCCCCGACGAGATTGCGGAGCATCTTTGGCGGAAGATCATCGAAGCCGGCGCGAAACCCTGCGGTCTCGGCGCACGCGACACCCTGCGGCTCGAAATGTGCTATCCGCTCAACGGTTCGGACTTGTCGCCGGAAAGAACACCGCTCGAGGCTGGCTTGGGCGTTTTCGTGGCCTTGGAAAAGCCGGCATTCGCCGGACGCGACGCCTTGGTTGCCCAAAAGCGCGACGGCTTGCCCGCCCGTCTGGCGGCTTTGAAAATGACCGAAAAATCGCCTCCTCCCCGCTCCCATTACCCGGTCTTGATCGATGGCCGGCAGGTGGGGGAAACGACCAGCGGCGTTTTGTCGCCCAGTCTCGGGCAAGGCATCGCCCTCGCCTACCTTCCGCCGGACGCTGCAAAGCCCGGACAAGCCGTGCAGATCGACATCCGCGGCCGCAAATTTTCCGCGGAGGTTGTAAAAAAGCCCTTTTATCGTCCATGATGCGGGTCGCAGCACACACAGCGAAGGATACCAACCATGAATGTCCCTGAAGATCTGAGATACGCCGAAACGCACGAATGGATCCGGGTGGAAGGCGACACCGGCACTGTCGGCATCACCGACCACGCGCAAAACGAGCTGACCGATATCGTCTATGTCGATCCCCCCAAGGCGGGCACCAAGCTCGCCGCCGGTCAACCGGCTGCCGTTGTCGAATCCGTCAAGGCCGCGAGCGATATCTACTCGCCCGTGGACGGCGAGGTCACCGAGGTCAACACGTCGCTAGCCGACAACCCTTCGCTGGTCAACACGTCACCTTACGGCGAAGGCTGGCTGTTCAAAGTGCGCCTGACCAACCCGGCCCAGACCGCATCCCTGAAGTCCCCTGCCGACTACCGCGCGCAGATCGGTTGATCGCATGCGATGAGAAGCCCCGCCGAAGATCAGGTCATTCCATTTTCCCGTCGCCACATCGGCCCTGATGACGCGCAGATCGCGCGCATGCTCGAAGCCATCGGCTGCACCGATTTGGAAAAGCTCATCGACGCAACCATACCGCAGGCTATCCGGCTTCGAGCAACGCTCGCGCTGCCTCCGGCCGTCGGCGAACCGGAAGCGCTGGCCGAGATCAAGGAGTTGGCCGATAAAAACGCATCGGGCCCTGCCTACATCGGCATGGGCTACCACAATTGCCACACCCCGCCGGTGATCCTGCGCAACATCCTGGAAAATCCAGGTTGGTATACCGCCTACACCCCGTATCAGGCCGAGATCGCACAAGGCCGGCTCGAGGCGCTGCTCAACTTCCAGACCATGGTGACCGACCTCACCGGCATGGAAATCGCGAATGCCTCGCTGCTCGACGAGTCCACCGCGGCCGCGGAGGCCATGGCCATGGCCCACGGCATCAAAGGCTCGGGAGCCAAATTTTTCGTAGCGGACAATGTCCATCCGCAGACCATTTCACTGCTTCGCACCCGCGCCGAGCCGCTCGGCTGGCAAATTGTCACGGGTCCGTGGCACGCCGCGGTGCTGGACGAGACATTCTTCGGCGCGCTGGTCCAATATCCGGCGACCGACGGCGCAATCGAGGACTACGCGGATTTTGCCGCGCGCGTGCATGCCGCCGGCGCGGTTTTCGTTGTCGCAACCGACCTGCTCGCGCTTTGCCTCATCAAACCTCCGGGCGAATTCGGGGCGGACATCGTGGTGGGCAACGCACAACGCTTCGGCGTGCCCCTCGGCTATGGAGGTCCCCATGCCGCGTTCCTTGCCACGAAGGACGAACACAAGCGCCGCTTGCCCGGGAGACTGATCGGTATTTCGAAGGACGCGGCGGGCAATCCGGCCCTGCGCCTTTCGTTGCAGACCCGCGAGCAACACATACGCCGGGACAAAGCCACGAGCAACATCTGCACCGCGCAGGTTCTTCTTGCTGTGATGGCCTCGATGTATGCCGTGTATCACGGGCCGGACGGGCTGAAAGCCATCGCACGCAAAGCCCGGGCCAACGCGGCCACGTTGGCCGCGCGTCTCCGCGAGTCCGGGCACCGCATCCACCACGATCTGTTTTTCGACACACTGCGCGTCACGCCACGGGGCATGGCAGTCGGCGATGCTTTGCACCGCGCCGCCGAGAAGGGCATTTTGTTCCGCGACTTCGGCGACGGTTCGCTCGGCATCGCCCTCGACGAAACAGTCGGCACTCGGGATCTGGACCACATACTCGGCATCTTCGGAGCCGGGCCTGCCGGCGTTCTCGTCGATGACGATTTTCCGGCGGGGGTTGCGAGAACCTCAACTTTCCTTGCCCATCCTGTTTTCAACTCGCACCGCACGGAGACCGAGATGATGCGCTACCTGCGGCGCTTGGAGGGAAGGGATCTGGCACTCAACCACAGCATGATCCCTCTCGGCTCGTGCACCATGAAACTCAATGCAGCGGCCGAAATGATTCCGGTCACCTGGCCGGGGTTCGGGAACCTTCACCCGTTCGCCCCGCTGCAACGTGCCCAGGGATATGCCCGCCTGTTTTCACAACTGGAAACATGGCTTGCGGAGATCACGGGCTTCGCCGCCGTCTCGCTGCAGCCCAACGCCGGGTCGCAAGGCGAGTATGCCGGTCTTCTTGTCATCCGGGCATTCCACCAATCCCGCGGCGATCACCACCGCAACGTCTGCCTCATCCCGACATCCGCTCACGGCACGAATCCGGCGAGCGCCGTGATGGCCGGGATGCACGTTGTGCCCGTTGCATGCGATGCCCAAGGCAACGTGGATCTCGAAGACCTGCGCGCCAAGATCGGCAAGCACGGCCATGAACTCGCCGCGCTCATGGTCACCTACCCCTCGACCCACGGCGTCTTCGAGGAAAATATCCGCGAGATTTGCGATCTCGTCCACGCAGCCGGCGGACAGGTTTACATGGACGGCGCGAACCTCAATGCCCAAGTCGGCCTGTGCAGTCCCGGAGACATCGGCGCCGATGTTTGCCACCTGAACCTTCACAAAACGTTTTGCATCCCGCACGGCGGCGGCGGCCCCGGCATGGGGCCCATCGGCGTGGCGAAACACCTCGCGCCTTTCCTTCCCGGCCATTGCCTGATCAAAACCGGCGGCACGCAGGCCATCGGCGAAGTTTCCCAAGCCCCGTGGGGCAGCGCGAGCATCCTCCCGATCTCGTGGATGTATATCCGGATGATGGGTGCGGACGGCCTGGCCCATGCCACCAAGGTCGCCATCCTCAATGCGAACTACATTGCGGCGCGGCTCGCCCCGTATTTCCCGGTTCTCTACAAGGGCTCCAACGGTTTCGTCGCCCACGAGTGCATTCTCGATCTGCGCGAATGGAAACAGCGGGCCGGAATCGAGGTCGAGGACGTGGCCAAGCGCCTCATGGATTACGGATTCCATGCGCCGACCATGAGCTGGCCGGTGCCCGGCACCCTTATGGTCGAGCCGACGGAAAGCGAGTCGCTCGAGGAACTCGACCGTTTCTGCGAGGCCATGATTTCCGTCCACGGGGAGCTTGTGGCCATCGAGGAAGGGCGCCTCGACAAATCGGACAATCCGCTGAAAAACGCCCCGCACACCGCCGAGTGCGTGACGGCCGACAACTGGAAGCATCCTTACTCGCGCGAGATGGCGGCGTTTCCGCTGACTTGGCTCAAGACCGGCAAATTCTGGCCGTCTGTCCGCCGCGTGGACAACGTTTACGGCGACCGTCATCTCTTCTGCACCTGCGCGCCGTTGACCGAAAACGCCTGACGAACGCCGGGGCTACGGCAATTTCTCCGCGCTCAGTGTAGAACGCGCTCAGTGTAGAAGCTTGTTGTCGGGTGCTTCGACCGGCTCGATTTTCTCCAGTTCGAGGCTAGTTTCGACGGCTCCCTCTTGTCCCGCGAAACGCGCGACGCCGGTGACACGAACCCAACCCATGCTTTCCAGCCCGTCTTGGGTAATTCCCGAGACTTTCACGCCGAGCGGACGCGCATCCGCCGCGCAGCAAACGACAAACATGCGCACCAGATCGAAGGCCCCGGCGTCCTTTCCCGGGCGCGGCGCGTATTGACCGACAACCGCGACCTTTTCGTTTTCGAAGGTTTCGCGCAAAGCCGGTTCCTCCGCGGCAAAAAGAAGATCGATGATCTCGAGCTGAATCGCGCCGTCGTCGCCTCGCGTGAAATACTCGACTCCTTCCTCTCCTCCGAAATCCGCAACATCGGGCAACTCTTCGCCGGCTCCGATCTCCGGAGCGGACTCCAGCGAATCCCCAAGAGCAGGCGCGGTCGGCAGCAGCGAGACATCACTGACGATCCCCCGGTTTCTCACGGCGGCTTCACCGAACTGTCCGGGCGAGACAAATGCCGATGCCGCAACGGGAACGATGAGAAGCGCGAACATCGCCAGCGACCAGAACCCCTCGCCGCGCTGCGCAGGTTCCTCGTGATCATGGTGGCAACCGCAAGCGTGGCCGTTGCTCTCCCCCGACGCCCACCACCAGAGCGGGACCAAAGCCATCAGGACAAACGCAGCTACGGCGACCGGAGTATGGAACTGCGGATGCAGGTAGTCGGCCAGCCGGCCAGCGAGCCAGAGCCACATCAAAGTTGCCGACCACACGGCGAGGGCAACAGTTGCAAGCACGCGTTTCATCATCCGCGAAAATTGGGGATCGGCAGCAAGCTGCAAGCCATCCAGACGAGCACGGCTATGGCGAGGACCATCACAAACACAAATCGACGCCGGAAAACAAAGCCGTAGATGAAAACCAGCTTGAGATCGACCACCGGTCCGAAGACGAGGAAGGCCAGCTTGGCCGCGGATGGAAAACCCGTGAACGTGGCTGCAACAAACGCGTCCGACGTGCTGCAGAGCGAAAGCAAAGCGGCCAGCACCATCATTCCACCCACGGCGAGGTTGCGGTCATCAGCGAGCGGGAGCACCACTTGCTGGTTGATGCTGGTGTTGAACAAAGTCGCCAAAGCGGCCCCGACGATGAAATAGATCGTGACATCGAAAAAGTCGCCCACGCTCGCACGTATGGCCGCAGCCGTTTTGCCGAGAAACGTGAGTCCTCCGTGGTCATGCTCGTGGCCCGGCGAAGAAATCATGTCGGGCCGCAGAACAAGCGTCCGGGGCAGCCAGTGCACAATCGTTGCAATCACGACGGCAACGCCGAACGCCAGAGCCATCCGGCACAGCACCATCTCGAGCGCTCCCTGCCCCCGGAAGGCGGCATAAGTGCTGAAGGCCACAACCGGGTTCACGACCGGTGCCGCGAGCATGTAGGCCATGGCTGTGGAAAGCGGCAACCCCTTCTTCAACAAACGACGGATCACCACGACGATCCCGCATTCACACATCGGCAGAAAGGCGCCCATCAATCCCCCGATCACAATTCCGGCGGCGGCATTGCCCGGGAGAGCGAGCGCAAGCACACGCGGCGGAAGAAAGGCATCGATCAGGCCGCTTAGGATGACTCCGGCAAGAATGAACGGCACACCCTCAAGCACGATGCTCAGGAACGCGTAGGCAAAATCCGGAAGACTGAACCAGAACCAGTGATCCATCCTGCAAGGGCCATTATGACGGACACGCGCCGGAAAAGCCAACTGCATGAATGAGGACATGAGGACATGCACCCATACCCGATTCCGGATTTTGCGGTTGGCGCGGGAGGCGCCCGGGGCGAAGATAACCGGGCATGGTGGCTTCACCGACCGTGAGCAAAGTCGCCTTTCTGGGCGACTACCCGCCGCGACAATGCGGGATCGCGACTTTCACGCGCGACCTGCGTGATGCGGTCGCGCAAGCAAAGCCGGACTGGAATTGCCCGGTCATCGCCGTGTCGGACAACGACAGTTACGATTACCCGCCGGACGTCCGCTTCGAAATCCCCCAGCCCGACGTGGCATCCTACCTGCGCGCGGCACACTTCCTGAATATTTCGCACACCGACGCGCTTTGTGTTCAGCACGAATTCGGAATTTTCGGCGGTCCGGCGGGCAGCCATCTCCTCGGATTGCTTCGGCGCGTGCGACTGCCGGTCATCACCACACTGCACACCGTGCTCGAACGGCCCGACGCCGACCAGCGCCGTGTCTTCGACGAACTGGTCTCCCTTTCGACACGCGTGGTCGTGATGGCCGAACGTGCCCGCGGCATGCTCAAAAGCATTTACGATGTGCCATCCGACAAGATCGCGCTGATACCGCACGGGATTCCGGACATTCCGTTCACTGATCCCAGTTTTTACAAAGACCAGTTCGACATTGCGGGCAGGCCCGTGATGCTGACCTTCGGGCTGCTTTCGCCGAACAAGGGTATCGAATACGTGATCCAAGCGCTTCCCGACATCGTGCGCAAGCACCCGAGCATCGTTTACATCGTGCTCGGGGCGACGCACCCGAATCTCCTGAGGGAGACCGGCGAGAGCTACCGGCTCCAGCTGGAGCGTCTCTCACGCAGCCTCGGGGTGGAGAAGAACGTCATGTTCGTCAACCGCTACGTGTCCAACGCCGAGCTTTGCGAATACATCGGGGCAGCGGACATCTACATCACCCCCTACCTGAACGAAGCGCAGATCACTTCCGGGACGCTTTCATATTGTTATGGCGCGGGGAAAGCGGTTGTTTCGACACCGTATTGGCATGCGTCGGAATTGCTTGCCGAAGGCCGCGGCATGGTTGTGCCATTCCGCGATGCGGCCGCCGTCGCGACGGAAGTCAATGCACTGCTCGGAGACGAAAAGCGGCTCAACTCCCTGCGCAAGCAAGCCTATCTCTCCGCCCGCCACATGGTCTGGCCCCAAGTCGCACGGAATTACTGTGAACTTTTCGAGGATGCGTGCATCCACTTCCAGAACACCCGCGTTGTATCCAACACCCACTTCGGAGAGCACGCGCATCTTCCGCCATGGCGATTCGACCATGTGCTGCGCATGTCGGACAGCACCGGAATTTTCCAACATGCACGCTTCGCCGTGCCTTGCTTCGAGCACGGCTACTGCACGGATGACAATGCGCGCGCCCTGCTGTTCACCGTGCTGGTGGATGAACTCGGCGAGTGCCCGATCCCGCTGCGGCAGCAGCGGTCGGCCTACGCTGCCTTTTTGCAACACGCCTTCTCGCCCTCCACGCAGCGCTTCCGCAACTTCATGAGCTTCGAGCGCAAGTGGCTGGAGGAACACGGATCGGAGGACAGCCACGGCCGCGCCCTTTGGGCCTTGGGTGCGGTGGTCGGGCGCACCAAGAGCGAAAATTTGCGCGCTTGGGCCACGCCGCTGTTCGAGTCCGCCTTGCCCGTGGTCGAGACCTTCACCTCGCCCCGCGCGTGGGCCTTCACGATCATCGGACTCCATGAATACCTGCGGGCATTCGACGGCGACCTGCTGGCGGCGCGCATGCGCGAAAGCCTGGCCGCCCGGCTGTTTTCGCTTTGGAAGTCCGTGGCGACCCCGGATTGGCCGTGGTATGAGGAAGTGGTCGGCTACGACAACGCGCGCATCAGCCAGGCGATGATCCTCACCGGAAGATGGACCGAAAACAAAGAGATGCGCGACGCAGGTTTGACGTCTTTGCGCTGGCTGATGGACGCACAGACCGGGGAGCGAGGATGTTTCCGTCCGGTCGGCTCGAACGGTTTCTGGCACAAGGGCAGCCCTCCCGCGGAGTTCGACCAGCAACCGATCGAGGCTTGTGCCGCGGTCAGCGCGTGCATCGAGGCGTTCAACTGCACGGGCGACGCCCACTGGCGCCGGGAAGCCCAGCGGGCTTTCGACTGGTATCTCGGAGCCAACGATTCCAACGAGATTCTCTACGACCCCGCGACGGGAGGATGCCGCGACGGACTTCACGCCAACCGCGCCAACCAGAACGAAGGCGCCGAATCGACCCTCTCTTTCGCGCTGGCATTGGCCGAGATGAAAGCGCTGGTCAACGCAACAGCCGCGTTCCAGCGGCATGATTCACAGGCAGACAAATGAACATCAGACGCCAATCTCTCGAACTGCGCCCCGACCCGCGGCGCGTTCTCCTGCGGCCCTTCATGGCCTCGGTCGTGGTCAAGCCAACCGGCCACGCCGAACCCAGCCGCCGGTTGCTCGATGTGCTGGCGAGGGTTCTCATGCTCGACGACGCGGCGGTGCAGGCGACCTTGGACGGCGTGCTGGCGGAATTCCACGATCGGCACGAGGATATCCGCGCCATTTTCCTCGACCGTTTCGCAAAGATGGCGCCGCTGCTGCCGATCGACCGCACACTCGACGAATCGCGCCGTCTGCTCATCGGATCCTATTTCACGAACGAATACTCGCTGGAATCGAGCGCCCTCTTCAACCCGAGCATCGTGCCGGCGCCCGACCAATCAGGCCTCGACCCCGGTGAACTGCGGTTCGTCCTCAGCCTGCGCGCCACGGGTGAAGGGCACATTTCGTCGGTGACCTTCCGCTCGGGGGTGGCCGGCACCGACGGCCAGCTCCGCCTCGACCCCGTCTCCAAGTTCGTCCATGCCCCGCGCCCGGAACCGGCCGCGCGATACGACCTGAAGCTCTTCCGCCGCAAGCTTTACGAGATGGGAATCGACCGGCGTATGGCGCAGCAAGCCACATCGGAGCTGCCGGACTCGTTTTGCATGAGCGAACTGGTCATGCGCATCACGCGATTGCGGCGCGAAGGACTCGAACCCGAAGTGCTGCGTGCCGGCGAGCAGGCTTTGTTGCTGGCGGAAGCAAATTACACCGTCAGGTTCAAAGACGGCTTGGACATGTCCGAAAAGGTGATCTTTCCTTTTTCGCCTTTGGAGAGCAACGGCATCGAGGACGCGAGATTCGTGCGCTTCACCGAAGACGACGGCAGCTGCATGTATTACGCGACCTACACGGCCTACAACGGCAGCGTGGTCTTCCCCCAGATATTGCAGACCCGCGATTTTTCGGAATTCCGCACCAGCACACTCAACGGACCCGCGGTGCGCGACAAAGGGCTGGCGCTCTTCCCGCGGAAGATCAACGGCCTCTACGCCATGCTCGGACGCCAAGACGGCGAAAACATACACCTCATGTATTCGGACCACCCGCACTTCTGGTATGAATCCCGGGTCATTGTCCGGCCATCGCAACCTTGGGAGTTCACCCAACTGGGCAACTGCGGCTCGCCCATCGAGACCGAAGCCGGGTGGCTTGTGCTGACCCACGGCGTGGGCCCCATGCGGAAATATTGCATCGGTGCTGTCCTGCTCGACCGCGACGATCCGTCCGTGGTCATCGGCCGCCTGCACGAGCCTCTGCTCGGCCCGGCACCGGACGAGCGCGAGGGATACGTCCCCAACGTCGTTTACAGCTGCGGATCACTCGTGCATGACGGGGTCTTGATCCTTCCCTACGCGGTTTCCGACACCGCCACCCGTTTTGCATCGATTCCGCTCGACGAGCTGATCGGCGCGCTCCACGCGGAATAAAAAAGAGGCGGCCCGAAGGCCGCCTCTGTGAATCGTATAAAGCAGGGCTCTTAGCTCTGCGTGCTCTCTTGGGTTTTGTCTTTTGCCTTCTCGTCATCCGGGCAATCGCCGCACTTGCCGCCGGCGAAGGTGGACGTAGCGAAGGCAACCGTGAGAGCCAAGGTAAGGATGTATTTCATAACGCGGCATAAAAAAGCCTCAAAAGCGCCCCTGCGCAACTGTTTTTTTTGCCCCGCAAAAATTACCCTGGAGATCACGGGCAAGGCACCCGCGGACCGCAGTCAAAAAGCCATCGAATCCCCGTCCCGCGCGACAACAATCTCCGTCTCCGGGAGCGCCTTGCGCGCCAGTCGCGCCAAGTCTTCCTCCCGTCCGGCCAGATCGGGAGCAAGATGGTTGAAAACCAGCCTGCCGATGCTCTGTCCGCGGAGAACACCGAACAAGTCATCCGGCGCGAAGTGCGACAACTCGCAGACAAGCACATCGATCGGACGCCTCAAAACATCCTTCAAGTCTTCCGGCGTCCCGAGGTCGGAGGAAAACACCACACGGAGCCCTGCACAATCCGCGTCCAGACCGAAGACCTTGAACCGGCCCGCAGCGTCCGGCTCGATGATGCGCCGGAGCCCTTCCAAATGCGTCGTGGGAAAAGGCCGCGCGAACACGTCCACGGCAACTTCGCTTTTCACCCCGCACTCCCATGGCACGAATTCGAGCGGAAATCCCAAAAGGCGCGGCGGGAGATACACCGCGTCGAGCCATGACGACAAAGGGGCGATCAATTCCCGCGGCAGGAATATTTTCAGAGGCTTGCTCCGGGGAGCCAGCCACGCCGATTGCAGCAGCATGGGAAGACCACCGATGTGATCCGAGTGACCGTGGGTGATGAGCACCGCGTCGAGATCCGCCACCGGCACCTCGTGCTCGAGCAGGCGCTGACTGCACGGCTCACCGGCATCGATCAAGACGGATGCCGCGCCGGTGCGCAAAACGATGGACGAGCAGAAGCGTCCTTTCACCGGCTGACCGGGGCCGGTGCCGAGAAAAAGAAGGGACCGCACGAATGTCCTTGTATTCTCACGCTTTGAGCCCGGCAAGCCGCCTGATCTTGCCCCACCCAGCATGCACGTCTAACTTTAAGGTTCGCATGCGCCCCATTCTTCGCGTCCTGTCCACGCTTGTTGCCGTCGCATCCTTCGCCGCCGCGCAGGACGGCCCCGGCCTGCCCGCAGGCATCCGCTTTTCCCCGACGCGCAGTGCGGACGGATTCGACATGCCCGTGGGCAAGCCGGATGCCGAGGGATACTACCGCTCGCGCGGGCTCATCATCGGGCGCCACATGGGCGACGACTGGAACGGCAATGGAATGGGCAACACCGACCTCGGTGCTCCGGTTTACAGCACCGCCCACGGCCTTGTGGTCTATGCCCGCGACGCCCGCATGGGCTGGGGCAAGACGGTGATTGTCAGGCACGTTTACTGGGAGGGCGGTCGCTGGAATTACGTCGATTCTTTTTACACGCACATGCACCAGATTTTCGTGCGCGAGGGCCAGCAAGTCCGCCGGGGACAGTTGGTCGGGAGCATCGGAACCAATCGCGGGATGTATGTGGCGCACTTGCACTTCGAGATCCGCAAGAACCTGCGCATCGGCATCAACCAGGGTTCCTACCGCAAAGATCTCAGCAATTATTACCGCCCCTACGAATTCATCCTCGGGCGGCGGACACTGCAGGGCGGCAACCGCCGCGTGTCCGTTCCCCTCAACACCTTCCGCCTGCAGGCCCGCGTGGTCGATGAAATGGGCGGCGCGCGATCGGGCTCGAGCGAGAGCACCGCGCCTTCACGTCCGGGCGGATTCAAAGTGAACCGCTACGGCGAACCGCTGCGTTAGGTTTCCCGGCCGGATTGAAGGACGGCGTAATCGAAGCTGTCCACGAGGGCCTGCCAGCTTGCCTCGATGATGTTGTCCGACACGCCGACGGTTCCCCACCCGCTGTTGCCGTCGGTCGAAGAAATAAAAACGCGCGTCCGTGCCGCCGTGCCACGGCGCCCGTTGATGATGCGCACCTTGTAATCGTCCAGGCGCACCGAGCGGATCACCGGGTAAAACGGTTCGAGGGCCGAGCGCAAGGCCGCGTCCAGCGCATTGACCGGACCGTCTCCAGCCCCCTGTTTGTGCACGTGTTCGCCGTTAATGCGGAGTTTGACCGAGGCAACGCACTTGTTCCAATCGCTGCCCGGGCGTCCGGAGCGGATGAAGTCGCACTGGTATTCGTCCAGCTCGAACAAAGGCCGGTGATGGCCGAGCAGCCGTCGCATGAGCAATTCGAACGAGGCTTCCGCCGCCTCGAATTCGTAGCCTTCGTGCTCGAGCCGCTTCACCTCCTCGAGCACGCGGGCAACCTCGGGCGAACCTTTGGCGAGACTGAGCCCCATCGACTCGGCTTTCATCAGCACGTTTGTCCGGCCGGAAAGGTCGGAGATCGTGACGACGCGCTCGTTCCCGACGAGGGCAGGATCGATATGCTCGTAGGAGCGCGCGAGTTTTTGCACGGCATGAACGTGCAAGCCTCCCTTGTGGGTGAACGCCGCACCGCCCACGAACGGCGCGCGGATATCGGGAGGCACGTTGGCCACCTCATCGACGAAGCGGGACAATTCCGTGAGCCGTTCGAGATCGTGCACCAGCGAGAGGCCGCATTTGAGCTGAAGCAGCGGAACAACCGTGGTCAGGTTGCAATTCCCCACGCGTTCACCGTAGCCGTTGATCGTGCCCTGCACCTGCACGGCACCGGCATCCACCGCGGCAAGCGCGTTGGCAACTCCGAGCCCCGAGTCGTTGTGGGTATGGATTCCCACGCTGCACTTCACCGAAGCCAAGGCCTGCTTTGTTGTCCCGGCGACAAAGCTGGGAAGACTGCCGCCGTTCGTGTCGCACAGAACAACAATCTCCGCCCCCGCTTCGGCCGCCGCGCAGATGGTCGCCCGGGAATATTCCGGATCCTCCTTCCAACTGTCGAAAAAATGCTCCGCGTCATAGAAAACACGCCGTCCGCGGTCGCGCAGATACGCCACGGTATCGCGGATCATCGCGAGATTTTCCTCCAGCGTGACCCCGAACACCTCGCTGACGTGGAGCGGCCACGTCTTGCCCACCACGGTCACCACGGGCGTCCCGGCCTCGAGCAACTGCCGCACCTGCGCATCGTCCGCGACATTGACCCCGCCGCGGCGCGTCATCCCGAAAGCTGCGATCTTGGCGTGATTCCACCGACGCTTGGCCGCCTCGGCGAAAAACTCCGCGTCTTTGGGGTTGGACCCCGGCCATCCACCTTCGATGAAGTCGATGCCGAACGCATCCAACCGCTCCGCCACGCGCAGTTTGTCCTGCACGCTGAACGAAATACCCGTGCCCTGCGTGCCATCACGCAGTGTGGTGTCGTAAATGCTGACTCGCGGTGCCTTGCTCATGTTTCGCCAAACCCGGGCCGGTCAGGCCTCCGTCTCCGAATTGTTGATCGAGTCGATGAGGAGGCGCAACATTCCGAAATCGGTCTTTTCCGGGGTCAGGACGAGCCGCGGAAGATCGGCGATGTCGGCGGCCTCCGCTTCCTCGGGCAAAGCGACGGTTTGCTCGATCCGCCCGGAAACCAGAATATTTTTGAATTGGTCGTTCAGCACCTCGACGCTGCGCGGCGTGATGCGACGTTTGAGACGGATCACCATCTTTTCCCTCACCCAGCGGTAGGACACGAACACCTTGTAGAACTGCGTGATGTGGTCGATGGCTTCCTCGCAGTCGTGGAAAATTTTGAAAAGATGGAAGTCGCTCGGCGAGATGAGCTTCATCCGCAGCAGGTCGTTCTTGATGAAAAACTCCCATGTCTCCCAGTAGCGGCCGTCGGGCGTGTCGAGGAAAACAAGCGGCGTGATTTTCGCCTTGCCTGTCTGCATGAGCGTCAGGCATTCGAAACCTTCGTCCTGCGTCCCGAAGCCGCCGGGAAAAAGCACGAAGGCGTCGGTTTCTTTGACGAAGTTCACCTTGCGGGTGAAAAAATAATTGAAGGTGATGAGCTTGCGGTCGCCGTGGATCGTTTCGTTGGCGCGCTGCTCGAACGGCAGGCGGATGTTCAGGCCGAAACTGTGGTCGCGCCCCGCGCCTTTCTGCGCCGCGCCCATGATGCCGTCGCCCCCGCCGGTGATGACCATGAAACCGCGCTCCACGAGCCGCCGCCCCATTTCCTCGGCCATCTGGTATTCCACGGTCTCGGGTTTCAACCGCGCGGAACCGAAAACGGCAACCTTGCGCCGTCCGTTGTAAGGCTGGAACACCTTGGCGGCGTAGCGCAATTCCTTGAGCGCGCGGGAAAAAAGCTTCAGGTCGGCGACGGACGCTTTGTCGCGGCCCAGGCGCAGAGCCGTGAGCACCATTTCTTCGATCAGTTGCGGCGAATGCACGCACCCGCTCGCGGCCACGAGGCCCCTGACCGCAGCCTCTTCATTTTCACTCATAAAGCGTTTCAATATGCGCACTTCGCGCCGGAAAGCACACAATTAAATCGGCGGAGGCACCGCAGGCTGTTAAGGTGTAATGACATGATCGTCGTCATCCGTCCGCATTCCACCCCCGAGCAGATCGACCAAGTCATCGCGGAAATCTCGAGTCTCGGCTACACGCCCAACCCCATCCGGGGCGAATACCAGACCGTGGTCGCCGCCATCGGCGACGAAACGACACACGCCAGCCTGGAGTCGCTCACGGCGCTTCCACAAGTGGAGCAGGTCCTGCGGGTGCAAAAACGCTACAAGCTGGCCAGTCTCGATGCCCGGCCGGCCAGAACCGTTGTGGACGCCGGCGGAATCAAGATCGGCGGGGACAATTTCGTCGTGATGGCGGGGCCGTGTTCGGTGGAAAGCGAGGAGCAACTTCTCTCCACCGCGCGCGCGGTGAAAGCCGCGGGTGCAACCATTCTCCGCGGCGGCGCCTACAAACCTCGCACCTCCCCCTACGAGTTCCAAGGACTCGGACCGGAAGGCCTGCGCCTGCTGGAGCTGGCGCGCAAAGAAACCGGACTCCGCATCATCACCGAGGTGCTCGGCGAACACGATGTGGACCTTGTCGCCGGGACGGCAGACATCCTGCAAATCGGCGCGCGCAATGCCCAGAACTTCCAGCTTCTCATCGCCTGCGCGCGCAGCGGCAAACCGGTGCTGCTCAAACGCGGGATGAGCATGCGCATCGAGGAATGGCTGCTCGCCGCCGAATACCTCCTCGCTCACGGGAACCCGAACGTCATCCTCTGCGAACGGGGCATCCGGACCTTCGAGACCCACACGCGCAACACGCTCGATCTCGCCGCCGTCGCCATTGCGAAGCAGGAGACCCACCTTCCCGTGATCGTCGATCCCAGCCAGGGCTGCGGACGCGCCGATCTTGTCAAAGTCCTCTGCCGCGGCGCGGCGGCCGTCGGCGCCGACGGCGTGATCGTGGAAGTTCACCCCAACCCTGCCGAGGCTTTGAGCGACGGGCAGCAGCAACTGGATCCCGCCGGTTTTGCCGACCTGGTTTCGGGCCTCGCGCCTTTTGTCGCCGCCGCAGGCCGCAAGTTCTGACGGCTCAGCGATAGTCCAGGCGCAGGAGAAGCCACGTCCCTAGGCCGATGAACAGCAGGTTCGGTGCCCAGAGAACGAGCCACGGATAGGCCGCGGCGTTGTCGCGGAACGTCTCGGCGAGCACGACGAAAAAGAAATAGCTGAAGGCGAGGGCAAGGCTGATGGCGAAGCCCACCGACGTTTCCTTGCGCTGCGCCGTGACGCCGAGCGGCATGGCGACCATGGCGAAGGCGATGCAAGCGAAGGACAAAGAAATCCGTTTGCTCAGCTCCACCATCACGCGGCTGGCGAGATTCTTGTCCGGGTCCGCCTTGGCTGCGGGGATGTAATTCCACAACTCAGTCAGCGTGTAGGCGCGCAGCGGACGCGAAAGCCAGTAGTCCGAGACCAGATCCTCGAGCTGGATCGCCAAAGTCGCCTCGCCGATCGAAACGCCGTGCCGGATCTTCATGTAGTCGTCCTCGGCCTTGTCGTCGCGCTGCTCGAAGCGCGCGCCGCGCAGGGTGAGAAGAAGTTCGCCGCTGTCCTCGTCCACATCGATCTCCCCGTTGTCCGCCGAAATGATCCGCCCCGGCCTCGCCCCGGGCGTCTGCTCGATGAGCGTGATGCCGGTGAGCTGGTTGCCCTCCTTGCCCCGGATGAAAATCTTTCTTCCCTCGAATTCGTCGATGACCTCATCGGCGACGAAAAGCGCTTCCGGATTGCTGCGGGCGATGGTGACGATCGATGTCCGCATCGCGTCGAGGGCCCGCGGAGCGACCTCGGTATTGATCCAAAAGGTGAAAGCGCTGAGAAGAACGGCCACGCCGAGCACCGGCATGCACACGCGCAGCAGGCTGGTGCCGCAAGCGCGCAAGGCGATCATTTCGTTGTCCGCCGACATGCGTCCGAAAACGAGCAGCACCGCAGTGAGAAAGCCCCAGGGAACCGTGAAGGTGAACGAAAAAGGCAAAACGTAGAGCATGAAGAGGAACAGGTATTTCGCCGGGACCTCGCGATTGATCATGAGGTCGAGCAGTTCCTTGAAGATGTTGCCCAGCACCAGCACCAGACTGAGCACGAACAGCCCGTAGAGCGTGGTGACCACCACGCCGCGACCGACGTAACGGTCGATAATCTTCATAGCGAAACGCGGCACGGCCGGATCATGCTCAGGAGGCTAACGCCCGCGCCGTCCTTTGCAAAGCACCGCGGGGGTTTTCTGGTTGAGCGCCATTCGCCGCGCAGACAGACTGCCGCGCGTCATGACAACGTCCGATACGCCGCAGACCGACCGACCGCAACCCGGCCCGCCGGGAATCTTCGTCATCTTCGGCGCTTCGGGGGACCTGACCAAAAGAAAACTCATTCCCGCCCTTTTCAATCTGCGCTGCCTCGGGCTCCTGCCGCGGCAGTTCGCCGTCATCGGCGTTGCGATCACGCCGGGCGACGATGCCAGTTTCCGGAACCAGATGTCGTCCGACATCCGTGAGTTCGGCACCCGCCCGTTCGATGCCGCGGAATGGGACACTTTTGTCTCGGCGTGCTACTACCTCTCGGGTGACTTCAACGACGGCGCCGTATTCGGTCGGCTCAAGGAAAAGATCGCTGCCGTGCAAGCGGAGCAAAAAATTCCCGGCGGCAATGTGGTGTTCAACCTTGCGGTGACACCGACACTCTTCGGCACCGTGGTGACGCAGCTCGGCGCGGCGGGCCTGCTGCACGAGGCCGCCGACGCCTATCGCCGGGTCATCATCGAGAAACCCTTCGGCCGCGACCTGGATTCCGCCCGTGCGCTCGACGACGTGCTGCACAAGTGCCTGGCCGAATCCCAGATTTTCCGCATCGACCACTATCTCGGCAAAGAAACGGTGCAGAACATCATGGTTTTCCGGTTCGCCAACATGATTTTCGAGCCAAACTGGAACCGTCGGTATGTCGACAGCGTGCAGATCACCGTGGCCGAGTCGCTCGGCGTGGAGAACCGCGGAGGCTATCTCGATCACTACGGCGTGCTGCGCGACATGCTGCAAAACCACATGCTCAGCGTGCTCTCGCTTATCGCCATGGAACCGCCCGGAACCATACGCGGCGACGCCGTGCGCAACGAAAAAGTCAAAGTCCTCGACGCCATCCGTCCGATGACCCCCGAAGACGTGCTCGAGAACGCCGTGCGCGGACAATACGGACCCGGAACGGTCAACGGCCAACCCGTGTGCGGCTATCGTGAGGAGCCCAGCGTTGATCCGCATTCCTACACCGAGACCTACGCGGCACTGCGGCTGTTCGTGGAAAACTGGCGCTGGGCCGACGTGCCCTTCTATCTGCGGACCGGCAAACGCCTCGCCAAGCACCTCACGCAGGTGGTCATCCGTTTCAAACGCACGCCGCTCATGCTTTTCGGCGAGAAAGTGAACAGCGAGGCCGGCCCCAATGCCCTTGTCCTCAACATCCAGCCCGAGGAGAACATCACGATCATGATCCGCGCCAAAAGGCCGGGACCCGCGGTCGCGGTGGAAACCATTCCGCTGCATTTCGATTACTCCGAGTTCGGAGAACAATCCCCCGCCACCGGATACGAGACGCTTTTGCACGACTGCATGGTCGGCGACATGACACTCTTTCACCGCGAGGACAGCGTCGATGCATCGTGGCGCATCGTGAATCCCATCCTCGATGTTTGGGGCGCCTTGCCACCGCGCGATTTCCCGGACTACGCAGCCGGAACGTGGGGCCCGGCAGCGGCCGACAAGCTTCTCGAACGCGACGGGCGCGCTTGGGAAAACCCCGCGTGATCTCCCGCCGCTCCGGCAGGAGAAGCACAGGCATCTACAGCAGCCCGGAGGCCTTGAAGACCGACTCCGTGAGCAGGCGTGCATCTTTTCCGCCCAAGCCGGGCCCCAGGACGAGACACGCGTAGGCGTATTTTTTTCCGCCGCTCTCCACAAACCCGACGAGCCAGCCCATATCGAAGTCGGCATCGGCTTCGGGACCGTTCCCCGACGAGCGCAATCCGCTACCGGTCTTTCCGTAGAGCGTTCCGCGATCCGTGACCTGGAGTTTCATCACGTCGGTGAGCGCAGCGATCGATCCCGCTTTCACCGGCAATTTCCCGTTCAGCAGACGGCAGATCATGGCTGCCTGCTCGCGCGGCGTGATCATGACCGTCTTTTCGCCCGCGCGCGGCAGCCAGAACGCGGCCGGACGGCCCGCCATGTCGCGGTTTCCGTAGCCGAGCTTGTCGAGCCATGACTGCATCCGCCCGGCACCGATTTTCCGCGCCAAGTTCTGGAATGCCGGCACGCAGGAAACGGCAAACGCCGAGCGCCACGTCTGGTCCTTGTTCCAACCGGGAAAGCCTCTCTCTTCGCCGTCCCACTTCCAAAACGGATCGTCCGGACCCGTGATTATCCCCACTTCCAGCCCGATCAGCGAATTCCAGATCTTGAATGTCGAACAAGGACCGAATGCCGTGTCGGCTGTTTCCTGTCTGAAAACAGTCTCTTCTCCGCTCTCACAGTTGCGGAGCACAAATGCCCCTTCCACCTCGCCGAATGCCGCATGGATGGCATCTTCCATGCCTTGAGCCTTGGCAGCGCAAACACTCGCGGCCACAACAAGCAGAAAGGACAGCAACTTCATGGCCATCTTTCTAGCGGCAATCAATAAGTGCGGGAGCCTTAAGGTTCTGCCGCGCGCGAAGTCTTCAACACTTTCCGAGCCCCGCCTTGCGGGCGAGTTGCGGCCAGATGGTGCGCACGGTGAAGTGCTTCATGGGCGGCCGTGATCCCGACCAAGGTGCCGGGACAGCGAACAAAACACCGGCCAAAAAGCAAGCGGGCGGCGCGTATTGCGCACGGAGACGGGCAAAGGTGCGCCAGGCCGTCTCGCGATCAGCCTTGAGCGGAACACCGCTTTCGGCGAGGAACTTCATCGCCTCGTCCCACTCCCCGCGTGTGACGCAAGGATCGCCGGACACCGGTGCATCGGTGGATAGAATCTCGCTCTCGAAGCGCCACGCCGTGACACCTTCCGTATCGTCCCCGGACCCGCGCCGGGCGCTCTCGCCGCGCCGCAACATATGCATGGTGTCGGCGCCTTCCGCGAGGAAACGCACAAACGAGGGGTCCGAAGGAAGATCGATGGCGGCCAACCGGATCGACACCGCATCAAGAATGGCGAGGAGCGAGGTGACCCAGTGACGCTCCGGCAGCGGCGACCGGAAGTGGTTCAGCAACGGATAGACGTATTGGTTCACGCGCATGGCGCACATCCACGAGATCCACTTGCCGATGGAGACGCTGTCGGGACGGTCGCTGATGCGCTGGGTGCGGACCACCATTTCCGGTCCCCATGCCGGTTCGCCGGTGAGCAGCGACAACTCGCTCACCCCGGCCTCTCTCGCCGTGTAGGCAGTATAGAGAGTGAGGAGGAAACCGATGAAAACCGCGATGATGGTGCTGCCCATGAATGCCGCAAGGAACATGAAGAAGACTGCCAGCGGCTTCTTGGCCGGCTCGAATCCGAGCGTCGTCATGCCGGAACCGGCGCGCGCGAAGGCCTCGAGCCAATCCGAGCCCCCGATGCCGTAAAACACCAGCGCGAAGGCGAGAACGAAAATCGCGAGAAAGAGCGCAAGAAGGAAAAGCACCGTGGCCGGACCCTGGGCGGCAAGCAACCGGTCGAGGGCGAAGTAATTGCGGCTCCGGCGCGCAAAAGAACGGAAGACGCGCTTGGCCACCAGTTCCACCACCAGCGAGAGTCTGGTGTAGGTCGGGCGCGGCACGAGCATCATGCCGACCGAGGCGCGGATTGCGGCCCAGAGCAGCCAGACACCGAGGGCGAGCGTGCCGAGACGCCATGCAACATGCTCCCAGCCGCCGGCCGCCGCGAGCATGGGCAGGATCACGGCAAGCAGATCAGGCTTCCGCCGCTTCCAACTCCCCGGCGGATTCCTCGGCGCGCGCCGGCGCCTTGGCGGTCGAGAACTTGCCGGTGGAGTCCGTGAACTTGACGCCGACCAGCTTGCTCACGCCCTGCTCTTCCATGGTCACGCCATAAAGCACGTCGGCCCGCGCGATGGTGCGCTTGTTGTGGGTGATGACAAGAAACTGGCTCTGCTTCACGAAGCGGTCGAGCATGGCGAGGAATCGGTTGATGTTCGATTCGTCGAGCGGCGCGTCCATTTCGTCGAGGATGCAGAACGGGCTCGGCTTGACCATGTAGATGGCGAAGAGAAGAGCAACCGCGGTCATGGTGCGTTCGCCGCCGGACAGGAGGGAAACGGACTGGAGCTGCTTGCCCGGGGGCTTGGCGGTGATTTCGATGCCGCTCTCGAGCGGATCTTCCTCGTTCATCAACGCGAGGTCGGATTTCCCCCCGCCGAACAGCTCGCGGAAGGTTTCGCGGAAATTATCGCGGATTTTACCGAATGTCTCGGCGAAGAGCGTGGTCGTGGTGGCGTTGATCTTTTTGATCACCTCGAGCAACTCTTCCTTCGAGTTGGTGAGATCGGTGAACTGCTCGTCGAGGAACTTTTGACGGTCGAGCAGGTCGTCGAACTCCTGAATGGCATCGATATTGACCGGGCCCATCGAGTCGAGCTTGTCGCGCAACTCGGCCACGAACATCTCGATCTCGTTCCAGTCCAACTCGGCTTCGATTCCCTCGGGGGAGGTTTCCTTGGATTCCTCGACAACCGGCGCATCCACCGCGACAGCGGGCGCTTCCTCGCCTTCCACCTCGCTGTTGGCGTCCGCTTCCGCGGATGA
Organism: Chthoniobacterales bacterium; assembly: GCA_018883245.1. Taxonomy (NCBI): domain Bacteria; kingdom Pseudomonadati; phylum Verrucomicrobiota; class Spartobacteria; order Chthoniobacterales; species Chthoniobacterales bacterium. The sequence continues at coordinate 38,428 of VEQL01000002.1, read as the reverse complement.
CGGCCGGGCCTTACGGCGCTTGCGGTGCTCACGAACGGCGCAGTGCAGCGCGTAGCTGTCCATGGGCACCTCACCCAGCTCGACATGGTAGCGGCGCCGGATGTCATCCGCGAGGTTCTCGACCTTCAGACGCAATTCGGCGGCCTGAACCTCGAGCTTTCCTTTCTGGTCCTGCATCTCGGCGTGCTCGCGGCGCTTTTGGCGCAAGGTCTCGTCCGCCACTTGCACTTCGGCCTGCAACCCCGATCGCTCTTTCTGCAAGGCATCAAGATCGCCCTGCTTGGTGTCGATCTCCGCCTGCAAATTCGCCGCTTCGCGCCCCAGCGCCTCGGTTTGTTCCTGCACGGATTGGACCCGCGCTTCGGCGAACGACTTTTCCAGCTCCCGCTGACGCACGGTTTCTTCCAACTCCTCGATGCGGCTGAGCATCGGCGCGCGCTGGGCTTGCAGACTCTCCTCGAGTTGACGGGCTGCGGCCAGCTGCACGCGCAGCTCGTTGAACTGCTCGGCCGCCGCCTCAACCTCACCCGCTTCGCGGCGGGCCTGCTCCATAACCTCGGCCGACTTCGCGTTTGCTTCCTCGACCTGCCGACGGCATTCGGCGATGCGGCCGGACAGCTCCTGTGCCTTCTGCTTCGCCCCTTCGAGATCCTGCGTGGCACGCTCCCGCTCGCGCTGCAAAGCGGAGGACCGGCTGCCCGCCTCCTGCAATTCCTTTTCCAAAAGGCCGTGGTTGGCGCGCAGCCCGGCAAGCTCGTTTTGCTTGGTGCGGATATCGGCCCGCGCGGCTTCGAGCACTTCCTTTTGTCGATCGCGTCCCGAAAGCGCGGCCACACGGGCGGCCTCGTGGTTGACCAATTCTGCTTGGACCACCGCCAGCCTCTGCCCGAGCGAGGCGATTTCATCTCGGCGCTGCAGGGCGGATGTCGCCCCCTCGCCCGCGCGTCCGCCGGTCACAATGCCCGCGGCATCGATCAGCTCCCCGTGCTGCGTGGCAAAAGCAACAGCCGGATACCGTCCGCGCAATTCCGTTGCATGGTCGAGATTCGTCGCCAGGGCGACACCATTCAACACGCCGCGCACCAAACGTTGCACATCCTCGCTGTCGCAACGGACGCGGTCAGCCGCCCAGCCGAGCGATCCGTCCGGTGCGGGGCCTTGTGCGGCGAAATGGTTCCCGTTGGGACTCACCACGCTGGCGCGGCCGAGTTTGTGCTCGTAGAGGGACTCGAGGATTTCGCGGGCCGATGCCTTGTCGGTCAACACGATGGTATCCCCGCGCGTTCCGAGAGCGGCCTCGATGGCCGGCAAAAAGCCCGGCTCAACGCTGAGAAGGCTGCCGAGCATTCCGCGCACGGACGGCTTGAAGTGGTCCGGACGATCCAACCCGCGCAACACGGCCTGCGCCCCGGGCGCCGCCCCCTCGCCTTCGAGGTTGAGTTGCTCGAGCACTTCGAGACGCGACTGGATCTGGGCGAGCGTCCGTTGGGCCGCGGCGGTTTCCTGCTCGACGCGCTGGCGCTCGAGTTCGCCGCGCTCGACCTCGGCTTCCGCGCGGTCCAGCGCGGCCTCGGCGGCGTGGAGCGCTTCCGTTGCGGACGCGACTTGGGCTGCGGTGTCTTCCAGACGCTTTCTCGCGACCGACTGCGCGTCGAACAATTGGCGCCCTTCGTTCTCGAGAGATTCAATGCGGGCCTGGGTGGCTTCGCGCCGCGCCTCGAGTCCGGCCAACTCGCCCTGCAAACGGAGCGATTCGTTCTCCGCCTTGCTGATCTCGGCACGCAGTGCCTCCAAGGATTGCTGCGACGACTCGCGGCGACCCGCGCTTTCGCGCAGGCGGGCCTGGAGGGCGTCGAGGGCGGCGGAGCGCTCGGCCAACTCGGCCGAGACCTTAGTCACCTGCTCGTCCGTCCGCCCCATCTCCTCGCGCTGCATACGCTGGCGTTCGCGGGCGGCGGCCATCTCCTCGCCGCAACGGGCGATCGTCTGGCGAAGTTGCTCGCACGTCTCTTCATTGTGCGAGGCACGGCTTCTTGCCTGCACCATGCGATCGCGGATGGACTGCATCGACTGGCGCGAGGATTCAACTTGCTGCTCGAGTTCGGTGAGACGCGCCCGATGTCCGGCAACCGCAGCCTCTCCTTCTTCCAAAGAAGTCGCCGTTTCATGCCAGCGGACTTCGAGGGAGCGCAGCGTGTCGTGCAAACCGCGTTGCGAGGCCGCGATCTCGTCGTGCTGGCGTCGGACAAAATTAAGCTCGAGGACCTTGAGATCGTTGGAAATGGCCTGATAGCGGCGCGCTTTGCCGGCCTGACGCTGGAGCGAGCCGATCTGGCGTTTGACCTCGCGCATGATGTCGTTCACGCGGACGAGATTGGCCTCGGTGTATTCGAGTTTGCGGAGCGCTTCCTTTTTTTGCGCTTTGAACTTGGTGATGCCCGCGGCTTCCTCGAACACCGCGCGGCGGTCTTCCGGGCGGCTGCTCAGGATCAGGTCGATCTTGCCCTGCTCCATGATCGAGTAGCTGCTGCGCCCGATGCCGGTGTCCATGAACAGTTCGTGGATGTCGCGCAGACGGCACGGGGTTTTGTTGAGCAGGTATTCCCCCTTGCCGTCGCGGAAAATGCGCCGCGTCACGCAAACCTCCTCCCACTCGGTGCCAAGGTGCTCCGCGCAACCGCCGAACGTGAGCGAGACTTCCGCCATTCCGACCGGTGAGCGCGAGTCGGTCCCGCTGAAAATCACGTCGGCCATTTCCCCGCCGCGCAGGGCTTTGGCCGATTGCTCGCCGAGGCACCAGCGGATGGAATCGAGGATGTTGGATTTGCCGCAGCCGTTGGGGCCGACCACCGAAGTGATGCCCTCGTGAAATTCCAGGTGCGTCTTGTTGACGAAGGATTTAAAACCTACCAGTTCGAGTGATTTGAGAAACATGGGGAAAAAGCACGCAAAAGCACTATGTAAGCGCGCGCCGGAGCCTTGGCAACCTTCATTACAACAAATAGTGGCCCGCGGCGCGGCAACCCACTATATGTAGGGCCCGCCCCATGCAGCCGACCGGGCCACACCCCTCTTTCGAAGGAAAGTCCGACTTGGACTTGCTCTTCGATTTCCTGCGTTTCCGCAGCGTTTCCACCAAGCCTGACCATGCCCCGCAGATGCGGGCCTGCGCGGAGTGGCTCTGCGGGCTTTTGCGGCATGGAGGATTCCGCGCGGAAGTCGCAGAAACGGGTGGACACCCGGCGGTGCTGGCGCGCGGACCCGAGGCCCCGGGCAAGCCCACAGTGCTGATTTACGGCCACTACGACGTGCAACCCGAGGAACCCTTGGAAATGTGGACCTCGCCGCCCTTCGAGCCCGCCATCCGCAACAAACGCGTCTTTGCCCGAGGTGCCACCGACAACAAGGGCCAGATTCTCGCGCATGTTCTCGGCGCCATCCATCTTCTGCGCGAAGAAGGCAGCCTGCCCGTCAACCTCATCTTTCTCATCGAAGGCGAAGAGGAAGTTGGCAGCACGAATCTCGACGATTTCATCCGCGCGCGCCGCAATGACCTGCGCTGCGACGTCATTGCCATCTCCGACACCGGGATGGTCGCGGAGGGGCATCCCACGCTGACCCAAAGCCTGCGCGGCATCGCGGCCATGGAAATCATCGTGCGCGGACCTATCACAGACCTTCATTCCGGAATTTTCGGCGGTGCGGTCATGAACCCGGCCACGGCCCTGGTGAGGATGCTTGCGGGACTGCACGACGAGAAAGGGCGCGTGGCGGTGCGCGGATTTTATGACGACGTGGCAAAACCGGATCCGGCCGAGCGCGAGGCGCTCGCCGCGCTGCCGATCAGCGAATCCGATTACCAGCGCGAGACGGGAGTGCTTCTGCTCTCCGGCGAGGAAGGTTTCAGCAGCGTCGAGCGCATCGGGATACGTCCGACCGCGGAAATCAACGGACTGACCAGCGGCTACCAAGGCGCCGGCACCAAGACCGTGCTTCCCTCCAGCGCGTCGGCAAAACTCACGTTCCGTCTTGTCCCGAACCAGAAACCGGAACGCGTGCTCAACCTCGTGGAAATTCATTTCCAAAACCTCCTGCCGCCGGGTGTCGAGATGGAGATCGTCCGCGGCCACGGAGGGCTCCCTTATCTCCTCGACCTCAAAACACCGTGGTGCGCGGCCGCCTTGCGCGCGTTGGAGCAGACATTCGGACGCAAGCCTGCCCTGATGCGCGAGGGAGGCAGCATTCCCATCGTGCAGACATTCCGAGAACTGCTCGGGTCCGACACGCTGCTGCTGGGCCTGGCGGCGCCGGACTGCAAAGCCCACGCACCAGACGAGAATTTTCCTTTGGACAACTTCGAGGCCGGCCTGCGTCTTCACCAGAACCTGCTGCGGGAAATCGCCGCGACAGCAGGCTGACCGCCAGCCGGCCCCGCCTTATTCCGCCGCAGCGTGCCCGACCTCCATTCACTCTCCACTTGGGCCATCGCCATCGGGGCTGCGTTCTGCGTCGGCATGTCCAAGACGGGCTTCGGAGGACTCGGCATCGTTTCCGTCGCGCTCTTCGCCCTGCTTTTTCCGGCCAAGCAATCGACGGGCGCCCTCCTGCCGTTGATGATTTTTGCCGACTTGCTTGCGGTGCGTTTCTACCGGCGCCACGCGAACTGGAACGACCTCATCCGGCTTCTCCCCGCAACGCTCGCAGGAATTGTCATCGGTTGGTGGCTGATGCCGCGGATCCCGGACGGCGCGTTCACGCGGTTGCTCGGATGGCTGATCCTCGGGTTGATGGCGCTGACCATCGTGCAGCGGCGCTGCCCCGGCATGATGCGCCGCGCGACGGAGCACCCGCTTTTGGGACTGTTCGCGGGGCTGGCGACGGGTGTGACCACCATGCTCGCGAACGCGGCCGGTGCGGTCACCGCATTCTACTTCCTCGCGCGTCGCATGGACAAAATGACATTTGTCGGGACGGCGGCATGGTTCTTCATGATCGTGAACATTTCAAAGGCGCCATTCAGCGCGCAACTCGGGCTCATCACACTGCCGTCGCTGTTGTTCGACCTCGCACTGCTGCCGGTCGTTCTTGTCGGCGGCATCGCCGGGAGGATGCTGCTGCATCGCGTGCCGCAACGCCTGTTCGAATGGATCACGATCTGCTTTGCCATCGGTGCCGCAATCAGACTCATCGCGTCCGCAGGCTGAGCCTTCGTCCGGATTTGCGCGCGGCGGATCGCCGCAACTTCGGAGAGATCACGATCCGCCCGCCGTATCCTCGATGATTTTCACCATCGTGGACTCCACCTCCCGCGCGACGGCCTGCAGTTCCGCCTTCGGCGCAAAAAGGCCGATCAGCGAGGCAGGGCGCGCCATCGCAATGACCGTCTTTCCATCGTCTTCATACACCGAAATACGGCAGGGAAGCATGATGTTCATGCCGTAATCGGCCGCCAGAACTTTGCTCGCCTGCGCGGGATTGCAAACTTCAAGCACGTGACAGGCTTTCGTCTGCGGAAAACCTTTGGAGGTTAGGATCTGCTTGAGATCGTAGCTGTGGAGCGTGCCGAAACCGTTCTCCTTTGCAACTTCCATCAAACGCGCGGCCGTAGCATCCGCCGGAGTGGACGTCGTGCGACTGAAAACCGGGGAATCCGGGTTGGGTGAGGTTTGCTGGTTGTTCATGGGTGGAGTTTAACCGGGCCGGCACCGCGACTGCAATCCGCCGCGAAAATGCCGGAAGGCGGGATTTGCTGCGCAAGCTTCGCCTTTTCGCCGCCTTCGTGTAGCGTGCATGCAAATCCGCTTTCCCGATGAAATGCCCCGAGTTGCCGCCATGCGGTCATGCCCCACGCCATTATGAAGGCCTGCCGCCGGAGGAGGTGCTGCGATTGCGCAGGGAGTTCCTGAACCCCGGCATTTTTCTCTACTACAAAAAGCCCCTCATGATCGTGGAGGGGCGGATGCAATACGTGTGGGACGAGGCGGGCACGCGCTACCTCGATGCCATCGGCGGCATCGTCACCGTGAGCGTGGGCCACTGCCATCCGCACGTCGTCGCCGCGGCCGGGAGGCAATCGGAGATGTTGCAACACACGACGACGATTTATCTCCATCCCAACGTGGCGGAATACGCGGAGAAATTGGCGTCCAAGCTGCCCGGCGATCTCAAAGTCTGCTACTTCGTGAATTCGGGATCGGAGGCCAACGACCTTGCGCTGCTCATGGCGCGGGTTCACACGGGAAATTACGATGTTATTTCACTCCGCAACGCCTACCACGGCGGCAACTTCTCGGGGATGGGAGTCACCGGCCAAAGCACTTGGAAATACAATGTGCCGCATAGCTTTGGGGTGCACCAAGCCGTCGCTCCCTACCCTTACCGGGGGCCGTGGGGCTCGGACGATCCGGAAGCCGGCGCCAAGTATGCCGGCGACGTGGGAGACTTGATCGACTCGGCAACTCCCGGAAAAGTCGCCGCGTTCATTGCGGAATCCATGCAGGGTGTCGGCGGCTTCGTGGAGTTTCCCAGCGGGTATCTCAAGCATGCTTACGCACATGTGAAGGCGGCGGGCGGTCTCTGTATTGCGGACGAAGTCCAAACCGGCTTCGGACGCCTCGGTTCCCACTACTGGGGCTTCGAGACCCAAGGCGTGGTTCCGGACATCGTCACCATGGCGAAAGGCATCGGAAACGGCTTCCCTCTGGCCGCCGTGGTCACCACGCCGCAGATCGCCGCGTCGCTTGTCGGCAAAGTGCATTTCAACACGTTCGGCGGCAACCCGGTCGCCAGCGCCATCGGCAAAGCCGTTCTTGAAGTGATTGAAGCGGAAAACCTGCAAGACAACGCGCACAAGGTTGGCCGACGCATTTCCGCGGGCCTCGCGAAACTCAAGGCCAAACACAAGGCCATCGGCGACGTCCGCGGGCGCGGACTGATGCAAGGCATCGAGCTTGTCAAAGACCGCTCGACGAAAGAACCGGGGACCGCCGAGTGCGCACAGGTTCTCGAAACAGCGCGCGATCTAGGATTGCTCCTCGGCAAGGGCGGCCTCCGCGGACAAACCCTCCGCATCGCCCCGCCCATGTGCGTGAACGAAGCCGATGCGGATTTTCTTTTGGATGTGCTCGATGAATGCTTCGGCCGGTTGTGAACCGCTCTTGACGCGACCTTTTCCATGAACTCTCTCGACCCTCGGGCCAAACGGCTGCGCGCCGCGGATCGCTGCATCCAACAGGCCCACAACGCTATCACGGGCGCACGTCTTGCCCTCGGGGATTTGCCGCGGGCCAAGGCATCACCGCTGACCGCGGCTTTGGGTTCGCTCGACGAAGCCTGTGCAGCACTGGATTCCGCAAGCGCGGCCCTCGATGAAGTCCGCATGGATCAAGCGGACGCCGGTTGATTTCTCTCAGCGATCTCCTCGGCGCCGATCCAGCTTCTCCAGAATCCGCCGCTCGGCGGGGGAAAGGCCCTCGATCCCCTCTTCCATCACCCGTCGAAGCACATCGTCCAATGCGGAACGATCACCGGACCGCGACCTTGGCGGCACGATTGCGGGCACCCACCATTTGGTCAGCGCGGCACCGGCCAGCGCGCCGCCGAGATGCGCGAGATGCCCGATGCGCGGAAAAATCCGCAGCACGGCACAAAGAAAAGAGACGACTATGACACCGCGGCCGAGCGTTTTCGCCTTCATCCTCACGGGGAGGACAAAGAACAGCAGCGCTTGCAGGGGGGCATCCGGATAAGCCGTGGTGAAGGACAAAAGAATGCCGCAAACCGCGCCGGACGCACCGATCAATTCGGAGTCGGACGCGGCGAATGCCGTCTGGAGAAGCCCGCCGGATATTCCCGACACGAGATAAAGCACGAGATATTTCGCGCGTCCGAGAAGGAATTCGACCTCCGGTCCGACAAACCAGAGCCCGAGCACATTGACGATCAGGTGAAGCAGGCTACCATGGATGAACATGTGCGTGACAAGTGTCCACCAGTCGCCCCGGGCCAAGGCGTCGCCGCTCAGCGAAAAGCGCCCGAGCACCAGCCCGCGGCTGCCTCCGGCCAGAAGCACTTCGAGAACGAAGCAAGCAACAAGACTCGCCGCCAAAATCACCGTCGCCGGCGCCATGCGGAATTTTTCTCTCAACGCATCCACCGGACGAGTCTATCAGCCGGCCGTCAGTGCGACAACGCACGGTTGGCTCTTTGCATCTCTTGCCGTTGCGTTAGTCTTTCCGACCAATGCCGCCCTTCCTCCGGCCGTGTCTGTATGCGCTGTCGGCGATCATTCTGTTGATCGCCGTGGCGGTCGTTGCCGTCAACGTGCAGCTGCAATCGGCCGCGATGCAGAGCGAGTTGCGCAAGGCGGCCATGGACACCATCGGCCTTCCCCTTACCGTGCGCAGCACTTTTTACACGCCATGGGACGGTATCCGCCTTCGAGGGATCGTCATACCGGACATGGTCAACGCCGGTGTGAACTTCGTCGAGGCTTCAGAGTTCCAGATCCGCTTCCGCCTGGCACCGCTCCTGAGGAGGCAATTTGTGGTCAGCAGCGTCTGTCTCAAAGAAGCGGTGGTTACATGGCGCCAGAATTCCGGGGGGCAATGGCGGATCCCGCGTCGCGCTTTGGACGCGAAGCCGATGCCGGCCGGCTCGCCCGCCGCCGCGACCACTCCCGCTGCGGAGCCCGCTCAGGAAACCGCGGCGCCGTTCGAGGTGCGGGTCGAACAGTTGCAAGTGTTGCGTTCGCGCATGGTCTTCGAGAACCGCGACGGCTGGCCATTGCTCGACGCGGACGGCATCACTGCGTCGGCTTCGCTCGATGCGAACGGTGACGCCAAGGGAACCGCGGGAATTCCCGAAGCAGTGCTCGCGGGGCTGCTTGTCGCGACGGGACTCGAGTCGGGCTTCGCCCTCGATGGCGGCAATCTTTCTTTTCCGGATATCCGCGGGGATGTGTCCGGCGGGGCGCTCTCCGGCAGCGGACGCATCGCCACGAAGCAGGAAGGCTCGCCTTACCGATGGTCGCTGCGCCTGGACGGGCTGGACATGGCGCGTCTCACTCTGCCCTCGTCGTTCGGCGGAACGCGGATCGAGGGTCGCCTTTCCACGGACGTCGAACTCGAGGGCCGCAATGCTCCGGGCCGCACGGTCGCGGGTCATGGCCGGGTAAAAATCGACGAGGGGCGGCTTGTTCCGTCGCCTTATCTGCAGGGGCTCGGCGAGATCTTGGGGATCCGCGAGGCGCGCGGGGTCAACTTGAAGGAAGCCACGGCCGATCTTCGTCTCGACGACGACCTTCTGCACATCGAACCGATCTGGCTGCGCGCGGAGGAATTCGCCGTCGAGCTGTCGGGCACCGTGACGCGCACGGGCACGCTCGATCTGCGCGGCCACCTGCTGCTCAGTCCGCCCGTTGCAGCACGACTGACATCGTTGACGCGGCGGGAAATTCCGGAGAGCAACCGCGAGAGTTTTTCCGGGTATCACGAGGTCCGCTTCCGCGTGACGGGAACACTCGAGAAACCGAGCAGCAATCTGGCCTCGAGCCTTTTCGGGGGCGGCGCAGGCGGGCGCGTCGGCGAGCTTTTCCTCAACCTTATCGGCGCGCCCTGACCATGCGGATCATTGCCGGCACGGCGGGAGGATTGCGCCTGGAATGCCCCGCAGGCGTGGCACGACCGATGATGGACCGCGTGCGCGGTGCCGTCTTCTCGAGTCTCGGCGAGGCGGTCGTCGGCGCGCGGGTTGCCGACTTGTTCGCGGGAAGCGGCGCCATCGGTCTGGAGGCCCTGAGCCGGGGTGCGGCGTCCTGCATGTTCGTGGACAGCAACCGCAAATCCGTCGCCGCCATCCGGGAGAATCTCCGGCGCGCCAAGCTCGACGGAAACGTGCGCCAGCAGGACGTGGCATCATTCATCGCCACGGCCTCGCCGCAATCACTCGACCTGATCTTCGCCGATCCGCCGTTTGCCCTCGATCCTGCGGATGCAGCGCATCCCGTGTCACTGCTCGCCGACGCGAAATTCGCCGCGTGCGCGGCCTTGCACGCGATCTTTGTCGTCGAGTTGCCGATCGAACCGCCGCCGGAGACCGGCGCTTGGGAGTTGCTCCGCAACAAGCGTTACGGGCAGGCTTGGGTCGCGTTTTACCGCAAACGCCACGCCTGATGATCCGGTTCCTCTACAATTTCCTTCTGCCGCTCGGGCTCATCGTCGCCCTCCCGCGCTACTTGGTCCGCATGTTCCGGCGCGGAGGATTCAAGCAGGATTTCGGACAACGGTTCGCGCGGTATTCGCCGGAAATCAGGGTGAGGTTCGGAAATGGCGATTGGATTTGGGTCCATGCAGTCAGCGTCGGCGAATTGCTCGTGGCCTTGAAAGTCATCGACGAATTGCACCGCAGGCACCCGGACTGGCATTTCGTGATCTCCAACACGACATCCACGGCCCACGCCATCGCGCTCTCCAAGCAGAAGGATTGGCTGGTTGCGATCTACGGACCGCTCGACGTCGCGGCTTTCGTGCGCCGTGCATTCGACACCGTTCGGCCGCGCGCGGTGGTTCTGACCGAGAGCGAGATGTGGCCCAATTTCATATGGGACGCTTCGCGCCGCCAGATACCGATCCTCTTGATCAACGCCCGCGTCTCTCCCCGCTCCGAACGCCGCCTGCTGCGCTTTGCGCCGATCGTGAAGGCCGCCACCCGCCATCTCTCGGCGATCGGACTGCAGGAACCCGGACACACGGAACTCTGGCGCCGGCTCGGTGTTCCGGCTTCGCGCCTGCACGTGACCGGAAGCGTGAAATTTGATCCGGCGGACAGCAACAGCGCGCCGCGCGACTTCCGGCCGATCTTGACGGCATGGGGCTTCGGCGCCTCGGACCCTGTAATCCTCGCCGGCAGCACGCACCGCGGCGAAGAAGCCCTGATGACCGCAGTGTTGCGGCGGCTCAAGACCGCGTTTCCCCGCGTGAAGCTGATCTTGGTTCCCCGCCATGCGGAGCGCGCAAGCGAGATCGTCGCCGAGCTTTCTGCCGGCGACCTGCGCGTGGCCTTGCGCAGTGCGGCACCTGATGGCTCCGGACCCGACGTCTTGCTGGTGGATACCACCGGCGAACTGCGCGATTGGTATGCCTGCGCGGACTGCGTGTTCATCGGAAAAAGTATCACGGGGCGCGGCGGGCAGAACCCGGTGGAAGCGATCATGGCCGGACGGCCCGTCAATTTCGGGCCGCACATGGAAAATTTCGCCGACCTTCGCGACAACCTCCTGAAGTTGGGCGGGGCGGTCGAAGTTTCCGGCGAAGATTCGTTGCTGGAAGCCTTCCGGAGCCAACTTGCCGATGGCGACCTGAGAAAAAAAACTACCGAAGCAGCCCTGCTCGCGCTCAAACCGCACCGCGGCGCGGTCGCCCGGACTGCCGATCTCATCGAGGCGGCAGTTCAACGGGAGTGACTCCGCCGCCCGCTGCGTGTAAGTTCGCGCGGATGAAAGGCAAACCTTTCAAAGTCGGCCATGTCACGTTCGGCGGCAAGGAACTCGCCTTGATTCTCGGCCCGTGCGTGATCGAGAGCGAGAAGGCAGCGCGCCGGACGGCCGCCCGTCTGGTCACAATCACTGCGCGTCTCGGCCTTCCGTTCGTTTTCAAGGCCTCCTACGACAAAGCCAACCGCACATCCGGACGCTCGTTCCGGGGGCCCGGGCCGGAGGAAGGCTGCCGTATCCTCGCCGCCATACGCGAAGAATTCGGCATTCCGGTGACCACGGACGTGCACTCGCCGCAGGAGGTCGAGATCGCCGCGGACCATGTCGATCTGCTGCAGATCCCGGCGTTTTTGTGCAGGCAAACGGACCTCATCAGCGCCGCGGCCCGCAGCGGCAGGGCGGTGAACGTCAAAAAGGGACAGTTCCTCTCGCCCTGGGAGGTGAAGCCCATCGCGGACAAACTGCTCGCGGAGGGATGCCGGAAGTTCTGCTTCACGGAGCGCGGCACGACTTTCGGCTACAACAACTTGGTTGCCGACATGCGATCGATCCCGTGGGTGCAGGAGCAGGGCTATCACGTGATCTTCGACGCGACACACTCCGTGCAAAGGCCCGGGGGTGGCGGCGACAGGACGACCGGTGACGGCCGTCTGGCGCCGGTTCTGGCGTGCGCGGCCGTGGCGGCCGGAGCTTCGGGTGTTTTTCTGGAGACCCACGAAAATCCGGCGAAGGCGCCCTCCGACGGCCCCAACCAGATTCCTCTCGCGCAGTTGCCCGGCCTTCTGCGCAAACTGGCAGCGATCCGCCATGCACTTTAAGAGCGCGCTCATCACCGGCTTTTTGTTCCTCGCCGCGGCACGCGCGCAGGACGCCTCGGGCCCCGTGGACATCCCGGTCAACATCGGGCAAAGCGTAAAGGACATCCGTGTCCCCCACTTCAACGCCCAGGGAAAACTGAGCCTTCGCATGAACGCCTCCCAGGCCGAACGGGCCAGCCACGACCAGTTCAACTTCGACGACATGACGATCGAGATTTTCGAGGACGATCCGCAAAAACCCACGCTCGAAGTCGTCCTCGGCAAGGCGGTTTTCGACCGCACGAAAAATCTGCTCACCGGCAGCAGCTCTTCCACCATCAAGGGCGAGAACGTGCAGATCACCGGACGCCAGCTACAATTCGACGTCAACACGCGGTCAAGCCACCTGCAGGGTCCCGTGACCATGGTCGTCACCGGCACGGAGAAGTTCCAGCCATGAAGACCTTTTTCGCCGTTCTGTTTTCCTTCTCCGCCGCAATGCTGCATGCGCAGACAGCGCCGGACCCGCTCGGCCTAGGGCCCCTCGCCCAGGATCGCCCGATGGGCAGCAAGACCGAAATCACCGCGCAAAAAGAGGCCACTTTCAACGAGGCCGAAAACACCGCTGTTTTTGTCGGCAGCGTGCGCGTGAACGACCCGAGCTTCCTGCTCAGCTCGGATAAACTCACGGTGAAACTCACTGCCGACCGCTCGGGTATCGAACGCGCAATTGCCGAGGGGCGCGTGGTGATCGTGCAGCAAACGAAGGAGGGCGAAACCGACAAAGCCGCCACCGGCCGCGCTCAGCGTGCGGAATACATCCCGGCGAAGGGCAGCATCACGCTGACCGGCAGTCCGGAAATCCAGCAAGGCATCAACCGCCATATCGCCACGTCACCGGGAACACGAATGACCCTCAATCGCGACGGGAAGGCCACCACAGACGGACCAAGCCGGACCGTCATAACCGATACCGCCGCCCCCAAAATTCCATGAGCGCAGTGCAGCCAGAAACCGCCGCCCATTCCGCCACCGATACCGGGCACCCCCTGCTCCGCACCGAGCAGCTGGTCAAAATTTACGGCGGCCGGGCCGTCGTCAACGGCGTCGATATCAATGTCCGCCGCGGGGAAGTCGTGGGTCTTCTCGGGCCGAACGGCGCGGGCAAGACGACCACTTTTTACATGATCGTGGGGCTCGTCCGTCCGAACGGGGGCAAGGTGTTTTTCGCCGGCGACGATGTCACACGGCTCCCGATGTTCAAGCGCGCCCGGTCCGGCATGGGCTACCTTCCGCAGGAGGAATCCATCTTCCGAAAGCTCACGGTGGAGCAGAACATCATGGCGATCCTCGAGACGACAAAACTCACGAGGACGGAACGGAAGGCGCGATGCGAGGAACTTTTGCACCAGTTCGGCATCGAGCACATCGCGAAAAACGAGGCCCTGACCTTGAGCGGCGGCGAGAAACGCCGTCTGACCATCGCGCGCTCGCTGGTCACCAACCCCAGCCTGCTCATGCTCGACGAACCGTTCAGCGGCGTCGATCCGATCGCCGTTTTCGACGTGCAGCAAATCATCACCAATTTGCGCGATGCCGGCCTGGCCATCCTGATCACCGACCACAATGTGCGGGAGACGCTTTCGATTGTTGATCGCGCCTATCTGATCTACGAAGGGCGCGTGGAAAGCGAAGGCAGCAAGGACTTCCTCTTGAACGACCCGGTAAGCCGCAGGCTCTATCTCGGCGAGAGTTTCACCATGTAAGCCCGCACGGCCATGCCCGCAGCCGCAAAAGTCAAACCCATCAGCGTCGGGGACTTCCACCGCCACCACGCGGAAACCCTCGGCCTGGAACTCGTCGCCGGCGAGCGCGGCCTCGACCGCCTTATTCGCGAGCCTACGGTCAACCGTCCGGGCCTGGCTCTCACGGGTTTTTACAGCTACTTCGCCCCGAAAAGGGTCCAGGTCTTCGGCGGAGCGGAACTCAGCTATCTGCAGAGCATGCCGGCCCGCATGAGGGCCGACCGGCTCAAACGCTTCTTCCAAACCGCCATGCCGTGCGTGGTGATCGCGCGCAACGCGGGCGTGCCCGCCCCGGTGCCGAAGCTCGCCGAAACCTTCGGCGTCCCGGTGTTCCGCACGCCGATGATCACGATGAAGTTCATCAACGCGGCCACCATCGCGCTCGACTGGGATTTCGCCCCGCGGAGCAGCGAGCACGGCAGCATGGTGGATATCCACGGCATCGGCACCCTCATACGCGGGGCCAGCGGGATCGGCAAAAGCGAGTGCGTGCTCAGCCTCCTGGAGCGCGGCTACAGCCTGGTCAGCGACGACATCACGCGCTTCCGTTCGATCGAGGGACGAGAACTGGTAGGACGCTCGGCCGAGTTGACCCGCTTCCACATGGAGGTGCGCGGCATCGGCATCATCAACGTGGCCTCGGTATTCGGCGTGCGCAGCATCCGCCCGGAAAAAATTCTCGACCTGGTCGTGACCCTGAAAGACTACCGCGAGATGGAGGAAGTGGACCGCCACGGCCTGCACCGCCACACTTACAAGATTCTCGGCATCTCCGTGCCGCACGTCATCATCCCGGTGCGAAGCGGCAGGGACCTAGGACGTCTGGTGGAAGTCGCCGCCCTCGACCAGAAGCTGAAGGGGCTTGGCATCAACAGCGCGCTGGAATTCAATGACAAGTTGATTAAAGTGATGCAGCCCAAGTCAGAATAATGGGAATTCTAGCCAAAAAATCGGATTCAGCCGGCAAGCGCCTCACGCGCGAGTTGATCATCCTCAACCGCTACGGGCTGCATGCCCGGCCCGCAGCCCTATTCGTCAAAACCTCGAACCGCTTCAAGGCCGATGTCTGGGTGGAAAAAGACGGCGAGGAAGTGAACGGCAAAAGCATCATGGGCCTGATGATGCTGGCCGCGGGCCACGGCTCGAAACTCAAGATTTCGGCCGAGGGTTCCGACGCCGAGAAGTTCCTCCGCGAGATCGAGGAACTCGTGGCCAAGCGCTTCCACGAAGATTGACTTTTTGACCTGAGCGCGGATTTCGGTTAAATCGCCCGTAATGGGCGAGGATCGAGAGGGCGTTCTCCAAGGCTTGGGCGTTTCGCCGGGCATCGCGGAAGCGGAGGCCGTTGTGCAATGGCGCAACGAGGAAGAGATTCCCCTGCGCGATATCACCGAGGATGAAATCCCCGACGAGATAGCTCGCTTCGAGGCGGCCCTTATCGCGACGCGCCAGGAACTTCTCGATATCCAAGCCCGCATCGCTTCCGCGATCGGCGCTGCCGATGCCAGCATTTTCGACGCCCACCTTCTTGTCGTCGAGGACCGCACCCTCATCGATGAAGCCGTCCGCGGGTTGGAGCGCGACCGCCACAACATCGAGTTCGTCTTCCACCAAGTGGCCGAAAAATACTGCCGTTCGCTTGCCGCGATCGACGACCCCTATCTCCAGGAGCGCGTCGTGGACGTGGAAGACGTGACGCGACGCATCATCCGCCATCTTCTCGGCAAAAATCGCGACGAACTGCACAAGCTGGAACGCCCCCACATCATCGTGGCGGTCAATTTGACTCCGTCTGATACGGCGCAAATCAACCGCGAGTTCGTCCGCGGCTTCGTGACGGAGCAGGGCAGTCGGACCTCGCACAGCGCCATCATGGCCCGCTCTTTGGGCATTCCCGCCGTCGTGGCGTTGCCCGAGGCCTGCGGAAAAATAGCCACCGGCAACCCGGTCCTGCTCGATGGTTACACCGGCAAGGTTTTTCTGCGACCTTCGGCGAAAACCCGCTCGGACTACGGACGCATCGAAAAGCAAATGGTCGAGGTGGACCAGCGGCTGGAAGCCATCCGCGACACGGCTTCCACGACGCGCGACGGGCGGCACATCGTCCTTTCGGCCAACATTGAACTTCCGGGAGAAATCGACTCGGTTGCCGCTTCGGGCGCCGAAGGCGTCGGCCTGTTCCGGACCGAGTTCCTTTTCCTCAACAAGCCCGCGCTCCCCGGCGAGGACGAGCAATACGAGGCATACCGGCTGGTCGCGGAAAAATGCGCTCCGCACGGCGTGATCATCCGCACGCTCGACATCGGCGGCGACAAACTCATGCAACTGCCGCAGTTGGCGTCCGAACACAACCCGTTCCTAGGCTGCCGCGCCATCCGCCTTTGCCTCGACCAGCCCGAACTTTTCAGGACCCAGCTCCGCGCCATCCTGCGCGCTTCGGCCCACGGCAACGTGCGCGTCATGTATCCCATGGTTTCCTCGATCGACGAGGTCCGTCGCGCCAACGCGCTGCTCGCGCGGTGCAAGGATGAGCTGCGCAACGAAGGCAAGCCCTTCAACCCGGATATCGAGACCGGCACGATGATCGAGGTTCCGGCCGCGGCGCTCGTGGCACGCCACCTTGCCCGCGAGGTGAAATTTTTCAGCATCGGGACGAACGATCTCGTGCAATACACCATCGCCGTCGATCGCGGCAACGAGCGGATCACCAAACTTTACCAGCCGACGCACCCTGCGGTGCTCCAACTCATGGCCCTCGCTGCGGACGGCGCGCACGAGCAGGGCATCTGGGTCGGCGTCTGCGGCGAGATGGCGTCGGAATTCCATCTTACTCCCCTGCTCCTCGGCCTCGGCATCGACGAATTGAGTGTCGGCGCAGCGTCGGTGCCTCGCATCAAAAAGGCCGTGCAATCCCTCGACCTCTCGGAATGCCGGGAACTCGCCGGTCAGGCGCGCGGAATGTCGGACCCGGATGCGATCGAGGACCTGAGCCGCGCACTTGCCCGCAAGTGCTACCCGGAGCTTTTCGAACGCTGATCCCCGCGTGCGTTACCACGACATCCGCGATGCGTTGCAAGAACTGCAACTGCGTCCGTCAAAAGGCCTCGGCCAGAACTTCCTGAGGGACGCCAACATCGCGCGCCTCATAGCCACGACAGCCGTCCCGCAAGGTTCGCCGTTCGCACTCGAAATCGGCCCCGGTCTCGGTGCGATCACCGCGCATCTGCTCGGAATTTGCCGGCAAGTGCTCGCGCTGGAAAAGGACGCACGCTTGGCCGACTGGCTGCGCCGCAAGCTCCCGGAGGGCCGGGGACTGACCGTGGAGACGGCGGACGCGGTCACCTATGACTGGCGCCCGTTGATGATACACGGACCGTTTCCTCTCATTGGCAACCTTCCCTACTACGTCACGTCCCCGGTCCTACGAAATTTTCTCGGACCCGTTTCGCCCGCCGCTCGGGCCGTGTTCGGCGTGCAGGACGAGTTTGCCGTCAGGATGTCCGCGAAGCCCGGGACCGCGGATTACAGCGCGCTGACCGTCCGCTTGCAGAGACTGTGGAGCATCAGCCGCGAGCGGAGCCTCGGGCCCGGTGTGTTTTTTCCCGAACCCGCAGTTTCCTCCGCCATCGTGGTTCTCGAGCCTTTGCCACCCCGGACCTATCCTCCGGTGCGCGCAGCTTTCTTCGACGACATCGTGCAGCGCGGATTCAGCCAGCGCCGCAAACAACTGCGGAACCTTATCGAAATTGAACCGGAGAAATGGGGCGAATGGTGCAACCGGCACGCGGTGCCTCCGACATGCCGGGCGGAAAATCTTTCGGTGGCCCAATGGGTCGATCTCGCGGCGGCAATGGACCCTGCGGCCGCCACAGTCGCCCAGCACGACCACGAACTTTTCGACGTGGTCGATGAGCACAACCGCGTTTTGCGAACCGCTCCGCGCTGCGAGGTTCACGGGCAAAATCTGCGCCACCGTTCGGTCCATGTTTTGATTTTCAACGCGGCTGGCGAATTGCTCCTGCAAAAAAGATCGGCGTGGAAAGACCGCGAACCGCTCAAATGGGACTCGAGTGCGGCAGGTCACCTCGACTCGGGCGAAGACTATGCCCGCGCCGCTGCGCGCGAAACGGAGGAAGAACTCGGCGTCCAAAGCAACCTCGAAAGTGTCGGACGAATATCAGCTTCCGCGGAGACCGGTCATGAATTCGTCGAGGTTTTCACCGGGATTCACGAGGGACCATTTGTTTTGCCTCCGGCCGAGGTTGAAGCCGCGGAGTTTTTCGAGCCCGCCACAATCGACCAATGGATGCGGTCGCGCCCGGGCGACTTCGCCCCGGGTTTCCGCGAAACATGGCGGCTTTACTCGGAAACAGCGCGTCGCCGGTAGCCAGGCGGCCCGCGCGGGATCAGGAACTTTCTTTGCCGAGGATCTCCAGGTAAGAGCGGGACACGGCCCGCGCGGAATTTCCCGGCTCAAACTTCTCGATGCGCATTTGCTTGAGCATCCACTTGCCGTCGATGCGCTGTCCGGAAACAACCTCGAAGCGCCGTGACAGGTGCCCTTGCCAATCGAAACCCTCGATGCGCAGGAGCGCGCCGCTCTCCTCGTCCAGCCAGACACGCACGATGGCAAACTCCGAGCCGCGCTTGCCGGGCCGCAACTCGATGTTCCATGAAGGACGCGTCTTCACTGTCTCGCGACCGAGCAACCTCGCATCGGGCCAGTAAAGGAAACCCAGGGACAAATCCTCGACCGTGACACCGCTGCCCTCTGCCACGCTTTCCATCATTCCCTTCTGAACCTCACGTCCGCGCGCATCGTAAACCCCCGACGATTCGTCGCCCAAGCGCACTTCCAGCACGCGGTCGGGATTCGCAAAAGTGAAACGGAGTTTGCCGGAACCGACACGGAGACTGAAAGGCGTGACCGCCTCCCCTGCGCGCAAACGCCCCTGCACCTCGGCGTCATTGCTGGTCGATGCCGCCCGCGCGACACGCAAAAGTTCCTCCGGGTCCGGATCCGGCGCGGCAACCAATCCGGACGCGCACAGGGCAGCGGCCACCACCACAGCCCCCGCGCGCATCGCCACACGTATCATCATTTCTTGTCTCATGCCCGGGCAGCGCCAACACTACCACAGGTGCCATCCGCTCTCGACCAGCAACTTTTTCTGTGGCTCAACGCCGACCGCGGATGCGCGGCGCTCGACATGTTCTGGGCGGCCGTCTCGAGTTTGGACTTTTGGTTCCCCTTCTTCGTTGTCGCGGGGCTGCTGGTTGCCTGGCGCGGCGGATTTCGTGCCCGTGCCATGCTCGTCTGCATCGCCCTGTCGATCGGAATCATGGAGGCGGGGGTGATCAACCCCTTGAAAAAAGCATTCGGTCGCCCCCGGCCTCACCAAACTTTGATCGAAGCCAGATTCGTCGATCTTGCGCCGGCAAGACCGCGTTTGCTTGCTCTTGGCGCACCTCCCAATGTTCGAAAGGCCGAAATCGCGCCCTCTCCGGCCAAAGGGAAATCATTTCCGTCGGCACACACGTGGAACATGTTCGCCTTCGCCACCATTGTGACCGCCTTTTACAAGTTCCGAGGGGCATGGCTTTACGCCGTGGCCGCGCTCGTCGCCTTGTCGCGGGTTGCCACCGGCTCGCATTGGCCATCCGACGTCCTTTTCAGCGCCGTTCTTTCGGTCGTCTTCACGCTGGGACTTCTCGCCGCCTACGGGTGGATCTGGCGGCGTGTCGGGCCGCGCATTCTGCCCGGCTTGGCGGCCCGGCATCCGCGGCTTTTTTGCACATCATGCGCGGGCGCCTGATTCTGCTCTTTTTTTTGGCGTTGGTCACAGCCTTGCGCTGGGCGGTTCTTGCTCCGCAGGAACTTTCGGCAAGCGACTCATACCTCGCGCTGTGCGGCGAGGCACCGGACGTGGCCACCTTCGACGGTCCGGCAGGCGTTCCCTTGCTTGTTCATGCGGGCATCAAATTGGCCGGCGCCAGCGCCCTCGGAGCCCGGCTTGCATGGCCGCTGCTCGCCTTTTGGGCGACGGTCGCGGTTTATCTGCTCATTGCCCGCATCGCGGACAAGCGCGCGGCGCTTGCCGGGGCCGCGGCTCTCAATCTCTTTCCCGCGTTCAACACCGCCGCGCTCGAGGCGACACCTGCTCTGCCGGTTGCTTTGTTCGCGTTGTCCTTTGCCGCGTGCGCGTGGCGCGCATTGGAAAACGACTCTGCGGTCTGGTGGCTGGCCTCCGGTCTTTCCGCCGCTGCCGCACTTTTCTTTTCTTACTCTGCATGGCTGCTTGTGCCCGCCCTCGCCGTGGTTTTGTGCGCCTCGCACCGTTGGCGGAAGCAACTCTTGCTGCCGGGCTTTTGGATGTCGGCCCTTGCTCCGGCCATTGTGCTTGCTTTGCTCCTCCACTGGAATTCCACCCACGGCTGGGTGCATTTCATCGGGCAAACTTTGCGGTCATCACTATCCCTGCACTGGGCGCAATCCTTTCGCATTTTGACGGATATTGCCCGCGACTTTACGCCGTTCTTCGCGCCCTGCCTGATCGCAGCCATTTGCCTCGCCCTTGTGCAGTCAAGTGCGAGCAGGCGTGCGAAGTTTCTCTTGGTGCCGGCCTTGGCCGCCTCGATACAGGCGGCTTATGTGGCGCTGAGGGGAGGCACAGCACACACGGAGATGCTTCTCGCGGGGACGCTGACCGTTCCACTCCTTTCGTGGATTCCCGGATACATCGGCAAGTGGCGCGTGCAAGGGCTTGTTGTCGCCGCCTATCCGGCAGCGGCTGTCTGGACGGCGCTCGCACTCGCAGTTGGACAACCTCCACCCGCGAAAATCTCCGGCGAGAGCGTGGAAGCAATCGAAAAACTGCGTCTTGAGCAGAGCGCCACCACGGGCACACCCGTTTTTCTCATCGCCGAGAACGCGCTCCTTGCATCATCCATCGCCCTGCGATTGAAGGACTCGACCTTCGCCGTGCCCGGTCATCCCTCGGTCTATGTCCTCGAGTCGCCTTACGCCGACAGCCAATTCGCCCTGTGGCCGCGATACGATCAGTTCGTGGACGCACCGCGGCAGGCCGCGCTTGAGGGCGCCGACCCCTTTACCGAACAAAGCGGCACCAATCTGTTTATCGGCCGGTCGGCCCTTTTCGTCGGAACCGCCGCGCCCGGCAATCTTCCCCAGGCTGTCACCGCCGCTTTCGGCGCCGTGAGGCTTGTTGCCGAAATCGAAACGGCACCGGGCCAAATCCTCCGTATTTATCTGTGCTCCGATTACTCGACTCTCCCATTGTGAACGTGACGGACAGCCGGGGTTTCGTTTAATTTCCCCTGCTCCATGAGCAAACCGAAAGTTCTCGTTTCCGATCCGATCTCGCAGCTCGGGGTTGATGCCCTCGCCGAGGGCGGACAACTCGACGTCACGTTCCGCCCCGGCCTCCCGCACGACGAATTGCTGGCGATCATCCCGGAGTATTCCGCCTTGGTCGTGCGCAGCCAGACAAAGGTCGGTGCCGACGTGATCGCCGCCGCCTCGAAGCTCAAAGCGGTCGGTCGCGCCGGTGTCGGCGTTGACAACGTTGATGTGGATGCAGCCACGCGGCGCGGGATCGTGGTGATGAACACCCCCGGCGGCAACACGGTTTCCACGGCCGAGCACGCCTTCTCCCTTCTCGTTTCCGTGGCGCGCAAAATTCCCCAGGCCGACGCGAGCGTGAAATCCGGCAAATGGGACCGCAAAAGTTTCCAAGGCGTCGAACTGAACGGCAAAACGCTCGCCGTGCTCGGGATGGGTCGCATCGGCACGGAAGTCGCCAAACGCGCCCGCGCCTTCGGCATGCACGTGCTTGCCTACGACCCCTATCTTTCCGAAGCGCGGGCCCAAAGCCTGCAGGTCGAGTTGGTCGAGGATCTCGACGAAGCACTGCCCCGGGCCGACTTCGTGACCATGCATATGCCGCTCACCGACGAGACGCGGCACATGCTCGACGCGAGGAGACTTGCCCTGCTCAAAAAAGGCGCCCGCGTGGTCAACTGCGCGCGCGGCGGCCTGATCGACGAAAAGGCGCTGGCCGAGAGCCTCGCGTCGGGTCATCTCGCCGGCGCGGCGGTTGACGTTTTCGAGGAAGAACCTCCCGGTCCTGAAAACCCTCTGCGCACCGCACCCAACGTGGTCTTCACCCCGCACCTCGGCGCTTCGACCGCGGAAGCCCAGGAGAGTGTCGGCATCGAGATAGCCCATACCATCCGCGCCGCGATCCTCGACGGCACAATCAACAACGCGGTCAACGCCCCGAGCGTCGATGCCAAGACGCTCGCCGTGCTCGGACCCTACCTGCGCCTCGGAGAAAGCCTCGGCCGTTTCGTGGCACAGATCGCCCCGAAGCGCTGCGGCACACTGCGCATCGTTTACAGCGGCAAAGCCCGCGACCTCGACACCGCCCCCGTCACCCGCTCGATCCTCAAAGGTTTCCTCGCTCACATCAGCGGCGACGAGGTCAACGAGATCAACGCACCCGGCCTCGCGGCCAACCTCGGACTTCAGGTCGTGGAATCCCGCGTCAGCGACAGCAGCGAATTCACCGACCTCATCAGCGTGATCGCGGAAGATTCCGGGGCCGGCGCATCGGTCGGCGGAACATTCTTCGGGCAAAAACCCCGCGTTGTCGTCATCAACGGCAAGCACGTCGAAGCGCAACCGGAAGGCGTTCTCCTTTTGCTGGAAAACCGCGACCGTCCCGGAATCGTCGGTCACATCGGGACCTTGCTGGCCAAGCACAACATCAACATTGCGGGTATGTCGCTCGGACGCGACCAAGCCGGAGGAACCGCCCTCACCGTTCTCAACCTCGACTCGGCACCCGCCGACAATGTCATGGCCGAACTGCGCGGCGATCCGGACATCTACGGCGCGCGCGTTCTGCGTCTTTGATCCGCCTTCCTACTGCGCCGGAAGATACCGGCAAAACCACGCCGCCGCGAGATCCGCGGCCTTCTCGAGGGTGCCCGGTTCCTCGAAAAGGTGCGTCGCGCCGGGCACGATGGCCAGATCGACCGTGCAGGCCATCTGCCCTTTGGCCTGTTCGTTGAGCCCGATAACGATGTCGTCTTCGCCGCCGACAATCAGGAGCACGGGGCATCTGACCAGCGGAAGTGCGTTCCCTGCGAGATCGGGACGCCCTCCACGAGAAACGACCGCACGCACAGCATCTTGAGGAAGTTCCGCCGCGGCAACCAGCGCCGCAGCGGCTCCCGTGCTCGCCCCGAAGAGGCCGATTCCAAGCTTCGCCGTATCCTTTCTCCCGCCGACCCATTCGATGGTTTGCGCGACGCGCCGGCCCAGCAACCCGATGTCGAAGCGCATCTCCCTCGTCTGATCGTCGATCTCCCCCTCTTCCGCGGTCAGAAGATCCATGAGCAAAGTGCCGAGACCCGTTTGCTGCAGCCACCGGGCCACGAACCGGTTCCGCGGGCTGTGACGACTGCTCCCGCTTCCGTGGGCGAAGACGACAAGTCCCTCGGCGCCTGCGGGCACTTCCAGATCACCCTCCAGGACTGCGTCGGGCAATTCGATGCGGACGCTCCGGCTCATACACCGATCTCCTTGCGGATCGCCGCAAGCAACGCGCGCACCTCGTCATCCGAAGTCTGCCCGAAATCCTCATACCATTGCCCGACAGCACTGAACCACTCCGGCGTTTCGAGCACCACAACCTCGTCGGCGTCCTGATCGAGAGCGGCAACGGCATCGACCGAACCCACCGGCGCAGCGGCAATGATCCGGGCAGCACCGGCCGCCCGCAGCGCTTGAAGACCGGCACGCATCGTGGCGCCCGTCGCAACTCCGTCATCGACCACGACAACCGTTTTGTCTTCGACCGGAAGAGCATCATGGCGTCCGCGGTAAGCCGAAACCCTGCGTTCCAACTCGCGCTCCTCGCACGACGCAATGCGGTCGATATCAGCCTCGCCCAGCCCCAGAGTGCGCACCAGTCCCGCATTCAACACGCGGATACCCCCCTCGCCGATGGCACCTATCGCCAACTCTTCCTGGCCGGGCGCCCCCAATTTGCGGACAACCAGAACGTCCAGGGGCGCCCTCAAAGCCCGCGCGACCTCCGCCGCAACGGGAACGCCGCCGCGGGGCAATCCCAAGACAACCACATCGTTCCTGCCCGCATAACGCTGCAGCCTCGAGGCGAGGAGTTTTCCTGCCTGTTCGCGGTCGGCGAAAACCTGAACGCCTGCTTCGTTCATCGCATTCAGATTAATCGGCCCTATCGTCCGCCAAAATGCGAAACCGCCTTATGCCGCGTGGGGTATTCACCCCAAACAACACTGAATCTACAAACTATCCCAAAACCTTGCGCGCGTGGCAGTGCGGATAATTTTCGTTTGTGGCATGCCACCCTATCCGGCATGTCTCTGCGCCACCCCGCGAGGTGTTGTGATAGGCTCTATTGCTTCTGGGCCCAGCGCCACGAGTTGTTGTCCTGCAAAACCTCGACCCACTCGCCGCTGAACGACCTGTTGCGCCACAACTCCCCCTGTTGCGCCTGAACCTCGGGCAACGACATTTTGCGCTCGGCGGCAAGCTCCCGCATGACCACCAGACGGTCGGCATTTTCTTCCGCCACCGTCTTCTCGACATACGCGCCGTAGCTGCCCTCGGGCCGGCTGAGCACGGACAGCAGGCCGTCGCGCCCCTCCCCGACCAGACGCGAATTCTTGAACGTCTGGATGTCACCCGTCCGCGAACGCCGCCTTGCATCGGCCGCCGGCATGTCCGCCGCGGGCGAGGGCTTGGCCGACGACGAACCGCCGCCGCGTTCGTAAATGTCCACGCGCATGTTGATATCCACGACGATCGGCTCGGGGGTGGACAGGCTCACGTTCGGCCCCTTGCAAGCTGCGGCCAGCAAGAGCACGGGAATGGCTGCGGCGGACCACTTCATCTCCGCCCCCCTTGCTGCCAACGGGCCGTCTTTGCCGTGTCGCGCCCGTGGAAAACCATCTCCAAATTCCGCGAACCAGCAGGGCCTTTCATGTTGACGTTTATAATGCCCTGCTTGCCCACAAACCAGAAATCCGATGACGCTTTCGTGTAGTCGAAGTCGCGCAAGGTCTCAAGGCTGACCCGCGTCAGTTCACTTTTCAGAGCCGACCATTCCGCCGGGATCGCCGCGAGCATATCGTTGAGCTTGTTCACGACCAGACGGCCCTTCCCCTTCGCGGCGGCGCTGCCGGACACGCGTTCCACCACGGCAGCACGGCCATTGGCCTCGAGTTTGAAGTTGCTCCGGCCGTCCATAACGACGTGCTGCGGAACTCCGTCTGCAGTGAGCGGATCGAGATCGACGCTTGTTCCCGCCACCCATCCGGTCCACGGGGAATCAGGCTGGAGAAAAAAGCTGAAACCTCCGTTGACATAACCGCGATACGCGCGGCCGCCGAAGAGCCCGTTGATGCCTTTTTCATCGTAGGTCACCGACAACCAGAGTTCGCTCGCGTGGAAGTTTCTCCAACGCGCACGGTCGAACTTGATCACGTTGACGAGGTTGTTCCGGTTCCACGCCGGCGGGTAATTGAAGCGCAGGTCGCCGCGGACATTCGACAGCGACAGATCGTAAGCGGGAAAATCGTAGTCTTCGGTGGGGACGGTCAGGACCAGCTCCACATTCAGACCGGCAAGTGATGACAGCGAAAGATTGGTGACCGACGTGTGGAAAGCCAAAGGCAAACCGACCTGCGAGCGCCCGCCGACGGCGATGACCACGCGGCCGAAGTTGATCTGCAACTTGTCCACGTTCCATTCTTGGTCCGGCTGCGGAGGCCCTGCCGCCTTGTCCGCGCCCTGCATGTATTCGAATAGCGGCTCGCCGACATAAACGGTCGGACCGAGAACGATCAATTCCTCCAGATCGCGCCGTGCCAGGCCCTCGAGCGTGAATTTGACGAAAAGCGAGCGGATGGTGACGGCGCGCCGCAGAGGATCCGTGGGTGAGAGCAATTCCACATCGCTGAATTCGATCTGGTGGACGGTCTGCGCCAATTCCTTTGTCACCGCGCCGAGCGGCACGTTGCGCAGCGCGGTATTCACCCGCAGGCGCAGCTCGGGCAAGCCGCCGGGCAAGCCGTCGGGCTGGAGCTGCATCTTCACGATGTCCAGAGACTCCAGAACAAACCCGCCCTCGCCTCCGTTCCCACCGTCATGTCCGGAGTCCGCCATGAGTTTGCGGAGTCCCTCACCCGCGACCATCCATCCGCCTTCGATCCTCGCACCGGCGAGGCGTCCCGCCAGCAATCCGTCCAACGTGAACCGCACACCAGCACGGTCGGCCCCCAAAACCGGAAGCGTGGAGTCACCGTCACGCGCAGCCACATACACATTCGAGAACGCAAGCTCCCGCGTCTCGCCGCTGCTTCCGGGACCGATCGAGCTCATCTCTCCCTGGAAGTCCGCAGAAACCTCCAGCCCCTGCTCTCCCGCGTTCTCCAGCCAAATGTGTCCGCGCTCGATCGAGACTTTCCCGATCGTTATCGGGAGTTGGCCCGAAGATCCGCGTGAAAAATGCGCGAGAGAAACCTTGTCCAAATGAACAATGGGCTCCACGAGCCGCAGCGCTCCGATTTTCCCGCGCATCCACCCCGATCCCAAACCGGCGCGGATTTCTTTGCTCCGGAAAACCGGGTCACGCCGTCCGCGCAACTCCAAAGCCACGCCACGAAGAACCCACTCGCCGTCGTGGTAGATGCTTTTGTCGATTCTCAGCCTCAAAGCCGGATCCCACGTCCTCACCGCCCAGCGTAATGCCGCCGAGGGTCCCTTCCACGCGACAAAACCCGCGCATGCACACAACGCCATAAGCACAATCAAGGCCGTCCTCAGCGGCCAACGCTTGCGAGGCTTCGGACTCTCCCCTTTCGGCGAATCCGCGCTCATGGCTGCACGCCAGCACGTGCCGCCTTTGCCGCCCCGCCGCCCTGTTTCTCCCTTGCCGTCACGGCACCCAATCTGTCCGGCGTAAAGGCCGCGTCAATTTCTACTTTTGCCCTCGGCCCTTCCACGGCCTATTATGAACCTTTTTGACATGAGCGAAGACTACAAAAAGACGCTGAATCTTCCGCGCACCGAGTTTCCAATGAAAGCCGGGCTTGCCGCCCGCGAACCGCAGCAGCTGGCGACGTGGGAAAAAGAAAGTCTCTACCAACGGATCCAGCAAGCGCGCCAGGATGCGCCGCTTTTTGTCCTGCACGACGGTCCCCCCTTCGCCAACGGCGATGTCCATATGGGCACCGCGCTCAACAAAATCCTCAAGGACATCATCGTGAAGTCCAAGACCATGGCCGGCTTCCGCGCGCCCTTCGTGCCCGGCTGGGATTGCCACGGTCTCCCGATCGAATTCAAGGTGGTCAAAGAAAAGGCCGGGCTTTCGCCGGTCGAAGTCCGCAAGCGCTCCGAAGCCTACGCGCGCAAATACATCGATTTGCAGCGGGAGCAATTCCGCCGCCTCGGCGTCTTCGGCGACTGGGAGCACCCCTATCTCACCCTCGATCCGTCCTACGAAGCGGACATTCTGCGCGCCTTTTCTGTCTTCGTCGAAAAAGGCCTCGTCTATCGCAGCAAACGGCCGGTGCTCTGGAGCTACGGAGCACAAACGGCGCTCGCCGAGGCCGAGGTGGAATACAAAGACAAGGAGTCACCAGCCGTCCATGTGGCATTCCCCGTGGTGCGTGGAAAAAACATCCCCCAAGACGCGGCCATCGTCATTTGGACCACCACACCATGGACGTTGCCGGCGAACTTGGCTATCGCGGTGAGCCCGAAGCACGAATACGCCCTCCAGACTTTTTCCAAGGATGGCACAGCCCGCTTGCTTGTCATGGCCGCGGACCGCGTCCAGGCCTTCGTCGCGGAAACCGGATGGCAACCGCAGGGAGATGCGCGAAGACTTTCCGGCGCGGACCTCGAGGGAACCGTTGCCCGCCATCCGTTCCTCGACCGCGAGTCGCCGGTGTTCGGGGCCGATTTCGTCACCATGGACACCGGCACAGGCTGTGTTCACATTGCGCCCGGACACGGCGCCGACGACTTCCATTTGGGCAAAGCGAAGGGACTCGAAATTCTTTGCCCGGTCGATGACCTGGGGTGCTTCACCGCGGAGTGCGGCGTGGGTGCGTGGGTCGGAAAACAAGTCTTCGAGACCAATCCCCTCGTGGTCGATCACCTGCGCTCGACGGGCGCTTTGCTCGGCGCCTCGCCTTACCGACACTCGTATCCGCATTGTTGGCGATCGAAGACGCCGATCATCTTCCGCACAGTCGAGCAGTTCTTCATCCGAATCGACGACCTCCGCCCCGAAGCGATCAAAGCCATCAACAACACGCGATGGATTCCGGACTGGGGACTCAAGCGCATCACCGGAACCGTGGAGTCGCGCCCCGACTGGTGCATCAGCCGGCAGCGCAGCTGGGGCGTTCCGCTTCCCGTGTTCTACTCCGCACAGGGCGAACCCATCCTCGACGCCGGACTGATCCTGCGGGTTGCCGACCTTGTGGAAAAACGCGGAACCAACGCGTGGTTCGAAATGCAGGACGCCGAACTCGCGGCGATGCTCGGACTGCCGGCTGGAACGACCAAGGGCCACGACACGCTCGATGTGTGGATCGATTCCGGCGTCAGCCATCAAGCCGTGCTGCGGCGCCGCCCGGAGCTGCATTACCCCGCCGACCTTTATCTGGAGGCCACGGACCAACACCGTGGTTGGTTCCAGTCGTCACTCATGACCGCGGTCGCGATCGAGGGCGGTTCGCCCTACCGCACCTGCCTCACCCACGGTTTTGTCGTCGATGTCGATACGCGGGAAAAAATCTCGAAGTCCGCCCAAGGCGGATACCAAAAGCCGACCGAGGCGATGCACTTCGTCGAAAAATCCGGCGCGGATCTGGTCCGGCTTTGGGTCAGCAGCGTGAACTTCACCGACGACGTTCCCTTTTCGGAGGAGATGTTCAACCGTCTCGGAGACACCTACCGCCGGATACGCAATACGCTTCGCATCCTGCTCGGCAATCTTCACGATCACAGCGCGTCCTCGGACGCCGCACCGACAACTGTCGATCGCTGGATTCTCGCGCGCTTGGCGGAAGTCGAGAAGACGTGCGTGGAGGCTTACGCGGCTTATGAGTTCCACCGTGTTTACCATGCGCTCAACCAGTTCTGCGCCGTGGACCTCAGCAGCTTGTATGTCGATATCACCAAGGACCGCATGTATTGCGATGCGCCCGGGAGCAAGAGGCGGCGGGCGACGCAAGACGCGATGCACGAGGTGCTTTCCTCGCTCACGCGTCTGCTCGCCCCCATTCTCGCCTTCACCGCCGAGGAGGCGTGGGGCTACTTCCACCCCGGCGATTCGGTCCACCTGCAGTCGTTTCCCGCGCCGCGCAATGCGGATCCCGCAGCTCTGGCCGAAGGCTCCCGCCTGCTCGAACTGCGCGCCATCGTTTCGCAAGCTCTGGAAAAGGCGCGGGCGGACAAAGTCATCACCAACAACCTTGAGGCCCGGGTCACATTGCAAGTTGCCGATCCCGCGTGGATCGAGGCGTGGAAGCCGCTCGCGGCCGAACTCGAGGAGTTTTTCATCTTGAGCGAGCTGGTGCTCGAATCCGGGCCGTCCGATTCGGCACAAATCGTGAAAACCGCATCTGCCAAATGCGCGCGGTGCTGGCGTCACCGCCCGAGCGTCGGCAAGCATCCGGCTCACCCCGCGCTCTGCGACCGATGCGCCGATGCAGTCGGCTAGGTCGCACCCACCGCAAAGAGCGACGCAAAGCACATGACTCCCGTGCGACTCCTTCTGCTTGTCACCCTGCCCCTGTTTGCACTGGATCAGGTGACCAAATGGGCAACGTTGACGTTCATTCCCCTGCACCGGGAAATCCCCGTGGTGCCGGGATTTTTCAACCTCGTGCACGTCCTCAATACCGGCTCGGCCTTCGGAATGATGAAAGGCTGGTTCAACTTCCACATCGTGTTCGGAACGGCGATGGCCGGCGTCATGTTCTGGCTGCTCTTTCGCAAGAGCACCGACAGACCCAGCCGTCTCGCCGCCGCCCTGATTCTCGCGGGAATTTTCGGGAACATCACCGACCGCCTCCGGTTCGGCCACGTTGTCGATTTCCTCGACTTTTACATAGGCCAATATCACTGGCCGGCATTCAATATCGCGGATTCCGCCATTGTCATCGCCGTCGGCATCTTCTTCTGGGTCTCGTTCAAAACGCCGGAAAACAACTGATTTTCCCCGCGCCAAGATTCACCGGTGACGCTTGTAGATCTTGCCGGCCTCTGAAATTGTTCCCCTGAACCCCGCACGCCCATGCCCTTCTTCATCACGAAAAACGGACAGACCTACGGCCCGCACGAAGCCGACGAAATCGCTGTCTTCCTCGCGGCCGGCGACTTTTTGCCCGAAGACTTCTGCTGGCAGGAGGGTTGGCCCGAGTGGCGGCCGATTTCATCGATCCTTCCGGACAAACCCGTCCGCTCCGCGCCCAATGCCATCGCCGCAGCCCCGCCTGTTGCCACACCTCCGCCACCGTTGCAAAACGGCCATATCCCCAACGACATCGAGATTATCGGCACCTTGAAACTCCCCGACGAGCGCACGGTCACTTGCCGCGTGGAGGGCGAAATCCAAAGTCCATCGACCGTCATCATTGCCAAAGACACCCAGGTCAAGGCACACATCCGCGCCGAGTCGGTGATCATCTTCGGCCGCGTCGAAGGCGAGGTTCACGCAACTGATCGCGCGGTGCTCAAGAGCACATGCACGCTTCTCGGCGACATCCACGCCGCCCGCGTTCTGGTGGAGGACGGTGCGACCTTCAACGGCAAATCGCACGTCAACTCGAAATCTGCGCCCAAGGCAAAAAGCCCCGCAACCACCGCGTCACGCAAGGCGACGCGCCCCGGCCCCGCAACTTAGATCCGCCCCTCTTCGGCTTTCGCGGCCATGCGCGCGCGACTGAATCCCTCCGTGAAGTAGCCGCCCATGATCAGCACCTGCGCGGAGTAATACATCCAGAAAAGCAGGATCATGAATGACGACATCGCGCCGTAGAACGACTCCGCACTCAGCCATCCCAGATAGAGCCCCATGCCGAGTTTTCCGATCGAGAAGAGCAGGGCCGTCCCGAAGGCGCCGAGCCACACGTAGCGCCACTGGACACGCGCCTCGGGCAGGAACTTGAAGACCATGGCGCAGACGAGAGTGACCATGATCACAGTCACCAAGAACTCCATGGAAAGGAGGAATGTCCCCGAGTAAGGAAGGCCCTCCGGCACGTATTTTTTCATCGCGGCCAGCACCGTGGTTCCGATGAGCGAGAGAATGAGCAAAAGCCCGGCAACCAACACCCCGGCGAGCGAGATCAGGTAATGCTCGACCCAAGTGAGCCAGGTTGACTCCCGCATGTGCGAGACGCGCCAAATGTAATTCATGGCATCCCGGAGCATGCGCATCACGCTGGAGGAAGTATAAAGTAGAACGATCGCACCGATGGCGGCCGCCCAACCCGACGCCGTGCGCGCCCGCACGCTGGCGAGCAAGCCCTCGATGGTCCACGCCGTGTCGGGACCGAACATCTCGATCAGTTTGTCGCGCAGCTCGCCCCGCGCCGCTTCCTCGCCGAAAAACCAACCCGCAATCGCCGTTGCAATCAGCAGCAGTGGCCCGATGGAAAATACCGCGTAATAAGTCAGCGCCGCCCCATAGGTCATGCCACCTTCCATCACATAACGGTTCAGGGCCTCAACGAGGATGCGCCAATGACTGCGGGATGGCGCCTCCTTCCTTGTTTGGACCTCTGGTTCCATCGCTCAGATATTACCTCTGCGTAGACTCCTGAAAAGCTGGCGATTCAGGCCTGTAAGCAACGTGCCAATCTTCGGGGCAACATTGGTCCCTCGTAAACCAGAGCCGAATAAATCTGCAGAAGCTTGGCGCCGGCCTCGACCTTTTCGCGCGCACTTTCGACGTCGCTGATGCCCCCCACCCCGATGACCGGCCGCGAAGCCGCGGCAGCAACTTTCCGGATCACGTCCGTCGATCTCTGACGCAGCGGCTCTCCGCTCAAACCGCCCTCCTGATCCTCGCCGGCCGGCACCGCGTGATGGTCGATGGTCGTGTTCGTCGCGATCCATCCGGCTGCGCCTTCCTCTTCGCCCGCGGCCACGACAGATGCGATATCGTCGTCTGCCAGATCCGGCGCGATCTTCACCAAGACCGGCTTGCCCGCGGTGTTTTCCTTGCGAATCGCTCGAAGGATCTCGCGCAAATGATCCGCTGCTTGAAGCTGGCGCAGCCCCGGAGTGTTGGGGGAACTGACATTCACCGCGAAATAATCGCCGTAAGACTGCAGACACCGGAAACTTTCCGCATAATCCGAGGGCGCGTCTTCGAGGGCCGTAATGCGCGACTTGCCGAGATTGATCCCGACCGGAACCCGCGGCCAGCGTCCGCTGGTCTTCCAGCGATCGAGACGCGCGGCGACACGCTCCGCGCCCTCGTTGTTGAAGCCCATGCGGTTTATGAGCGCTTTTTGCTTTGGCAACCTGAACAGCCGAGGCTTCGGGTTGCCGGGCTGCGCGTGCGCGGTGATCGTGCCGATTTCCACAAAACCGAATCCGAGCAGAGGCCAGGCGGGCAGCGCTATTGCGTTCTTGTCCATGCCCGCGGCGAGGCCGATCGCATTAGGAAAATCCATGCCGAGGCAGTGCACGCGCTTGCCGCCAGGTGCAGGAACGCAGCGGCCGAACACGGCGCCCGCCATCGACAGCATATGCATGGTCACCTCGTGCGCTGTTTCGGGCGGAAGACGAAACAGCAGCGGACGCGCAATTGCGGAATAAAAGCTCATTTGCCGATGCAGAAAGTGCCGAAGATTTTGCCCAGGATTTCCTCCGTGTCGATTGCTCCGGTGATCTCGCCCACCGCGGCGAGCGCCGAGCGCAGCTCAACTGCTGTCAACTCGGGCGCGTCCGCACGTTCCAAAGAGCGCTTTGCCTCCGACAGACAGGCGGCTGCCCGGTCGAGACAATTCCTGTGGCGCGCGTTGATCGCCACCGTCTCCTCAAGCCGGCCGAACATCCGAAGATCGACAGTCCGCATCACCGCTTCGACCAACTGCTCCAAGCCACGCCCGTCGAGACAGCACAGGGGAATGGCACCGGACGGAAGATCGCCCCCGCGCCAAAGATCGATTTTGTTAAGAACACGAATTTCCCGGGGCGGCACCTCTCCCGGATCGATCCATGCCGAGGCATCGAGCACACGCAGAAAAACATCCGCTTGTTCGAGATGAGCCTTCGTGCGCCGCATGCCCTCGAGTTCGAGGGGATCGGAGGACTCGCGCAGTCCGGCCGTATCGATCATCCGGAACGGCACACCACGCAGTGTCAGATTCTCTTCGATTGTGTCGCGGGTCGTCCCGGGAATATCGCTGACCATTGCCCGGTCATAGCCCAGCAAAAGATTGAGCAAACTCGACTTGCCCGCATTGGGCGCGCCGTAGATGACCAGCCTGACGCCTTCACGTAGCATCCGCCCCTCGTCCGCTGTGGCCAGAAGGCGCTGCACGCCATCGGCAATCTTCTCCACCCTTGCGAGCAAAGCCCGCCCGCTCTCCGCATCAATCCCCTCTTCGGGAAAATCAATGAACGCTTCAAGGTGAGCCACCGCGGTGAGAAGCTCCTCGCGTAATTCTCCGACCGCGCGTCCCAGCCGGCCTGCGAGTTGTCCGGCCGCGGCACGGGCCGAAGCTTCGCCCCGCGCAGAAATCAAATCCATCACCGCTTCGGCTTGGGTGAGATCGAGTTTGCCGTTGAGAAAAGCCCTTTGCGTGAATTCGCCTGGATCGGCAGCACGCGCGCCCGCGTCGAGCAATGCACGCAGGATGCTTTGCGCGACAACGATGCCGCCATGACCGCTTATCTCGACCATGTCCTCGCCCGTGTAGCTACGCGGAGCGCGGAATACCGTGCAAAGAACCTCGTCAATAACCGCACCATGCGCCTCGATCTTGCCGAGGCGGACGCGACCCGAAGCAGCCTTGGAAAGCGGCACACGCCCGCGAAAAACCTTGTCGGCCATCTCGACAGCCTGCGGTCCGCTCAGCCGCGTCATGGCCACCGCGCCTGTCCCGAACGGGGTAGCAAGGGCGGCAATGGTGTCCGCGCCTCGCATCAAGGCACCTTGGCCAAAACACCGCGCTCCACAATTCCCTCGGCGTCCAGCTGGCGCAACGCCGCAACGAATGCCTCGTTTTGCGGCATCGTGCCCACCGAAACCCGGATCCAGCCCGGCAACCCGTAGCTACCCATCGCACGGACGATAATCCCGCGGCGCAAGAGAGCTTCGAAAACCTTCTTGCCGTCGCCCACGCGCACCAGCACGAAGTTTGCCACGCTCGGCACGAACTCGAGACCCATGTCGAGAAACTCAGCCTGCAAAAAATTCCGGCCGTCGTGGGTCACACGCCGCGTCCGCTCCATGTGCTCGGCGTCCTGCAATCCGGCCAATGCTCCCGCTTGCGCGATGCCATTGACGTTGAACGGCTGACGCGTCTTTTGCAGCACCTCGATGATCTCCGGTGCGGCCAGTCCGTAGCCGATGCGCAGGTTGGCAAGCCCCTGGATCTTCGAGAAGGTCCGCAACACCACCACGTTTCTCCCGGCCCGCACGTATTTCAAAACATCCGGTGGATTGTCCAAAAATTCGTAGTAAGCCTCGTCGAACACGACCATCACCCGGTCCGGCACGCGGTCCATGAACCGGTCGATCTCTTCCTGCGACACCATGGTTCCGGTGGGATTGTTCGGGTTGGCGATGAAAACCTCTTTCGTTTCCGGCGTGATGGCCGCCAGCATCGCCACGAGATCGTGGGTGAAGTTCGGGTCCGGAACATCGATCACCTTCGCCCCGAACAACTGCGCCATGAGACGGTAAACGGCGAAGGAGTGCTCGGCTACGACAACCTCGTCACCGGGTTGCAGGTAAGCATGACCGATAAACTCGATGATCTCGTTGGATCCGCATCCAAGGATCACATTGGCCATAGACAGCCCGTGCTTCTCGGCAATCGCCTCGCGCAGGTAGTAGCCCCCGCCGTCAGGGTAAAAATGCGCCCGCTCGAGCGTGTCGATCATTGCCTGCTTCGCCTTGGGCGAAGGACCCAGGGGATTTTCATTCGAAGCCAGCTTGATGATTTGGTGCGCCGCGATCCCAAGCTCGCGGGCCAAATCCTCGACCGGCTTCCCCGGCTCGTAGGAAACCAAGTCGCGAAGTTGCGGGTTGGCGTGCTTCCACATATGACTGAGCTTATGGTGCGACTGGGCTTTTTTCCAGCGCTGCGAAGGCTCAGCGCCGGCGCTTGATGCCGAAAGAATAGCCGCTGCGGTGACGCCCGCCGCCGGCCGCCCGCGCTTTCACATGGGTTGCCGACGGATCCAGAAGCGTCGTGTATTTGTAGTCGAAGCCGTCGAGCTTGAGACGCGGGATTTTCATGCCAATAAACCGCTCGATCGATTCGATCATGGCCAAGTCTTCGGCCGTGACCAACGTGAATGCATCGCCCACCGCCTGGGCGCGTCCCGTGCGTCCGATGCGGTGCACATAGTCCTCGGGATGGGAAGGTATGTCGTAGTTGATGACGTGAGAAACACCCGCGATGTCGAGTCCACGAGCAGCGATGTCCGTGGCCACCAGCACCTCGTAACGACCGCTCTTGAATCCCTCGAGCGCCTCTTCGCGCTCGCGCTGGGTGCGGTTCGAGTGCAAGGCCACCACCGAGTGGTTCTCTTTCTTGAGTTGGCGCGCGATGCGGTCAGCCCCGTCCTTGGTTCGGCAGAACACCAGCACGCAGTCGAAGTTGGTTTTTGCCATCAGTGCGGACAGCAAATCGTATTTTTGGTCCATCGCGACCGGATAAAACGCGTGAGACACCGTCTCGGCGGGCGAACGCCGCAGCCCGATCTCGATCTTCTCGGGATTGTTGACGGCAAACTTCGCCAGCGACTCGATCTCGGACGGCATCGTCGCCGAGAAAAACAGCGTCTGACGCTTCTTCGGAAGCTTCTGGATGATACGCCGAACCTGCGGGAGAAAGCCCATGTCGAGCATGCGATCCACCTCATCGAGCACGAGAAACTCCAGGCCGCCGAGCGGCACTTCGTTCTGCTCCATGAAATCCAGCAATCGCCCCGGCGTGGCCACGATGATGTCACACCCGCGCTTGAGATCCTCACGCTGTTTCCCGTAGCCCACGCCGCCGTAAAGCAGCGCCACGGTCAGATCGGTGAAACGCCCGTAGTCGCGGAACGCCGTCTCAACCTGCATGGCAAGCTCGCGGGTCGGTTCAAGCACGAGGCATCGCGGCACAGAGGTGTGCGATCCAAGCTTGCTCAAGATTGGCAGGCCGAATGCCGCCGTCTTGCCGGTGCCCGTCTGTGCGGATCCCATGAGATCTCGACCGTTAAGCACCGCGGGGATCGCGCGCAATTGGATCGGCGTCGGATCCACAAAACCCATCGATTGGACGCCATGCACCACGGCGTCGGACAAACCTAACTCGTTGAAACCCATGAATTCTTCTTTCTAACTCTCCCCGGACATCGCCCGCAGCGCTCCCTTATCGGCCATACGCCCCCCCCCGGAAAGAACATTCTGCGGACGTGGCCAGCCGTTTGACTCACGGCACCATCCTGAATCCTGCCTGCTCAAAGTGCCGGTCGGTCGTCAATGCATCGCGGATTTTCTCCGCCTTCATCACGGCAAAGCTCGTGCAGTCAGTGAACGAGAATTCCTTGTCGGCGTATCGGAAAAACCACTGCAAGGCCTGTTCTCGAATTTCCCCATCGCTGCTCATGACAATCAGTCTCGGGCTTCCCGAGATCCGCTCCCACCACTCCCTCGCTGCACGAAGCCCCAATCTCAAGCGCAGCAAAGTCAATGTCTCGTCCACGACGTAATCCGTCGTCAGCAACAATCGTCCCACCCGGAGTTCCGCATCGCGCACCGCAGTGCATTTTCTATGCGCGACATCGTTGCGGTCGGCACACGCCATCCAACCCGCGGTATCGACAAACAAACGCCTCATGCCCCGTAAAGGACCCGATCGTGATCGGCCGCTTTGAGACCGTCGTTCGATTCCCCGACGCCCTGCCATTGGTAAATGGGGTCGTCTTCGAGAGGCGGCAAAGGCTGCGCGACCGCGCCGGGTGGGCCCAGCTCGAACGCCGGCCGGCTGCGATGCAACACCAGGAACCGCTTGCCCCGGCGCACACTCGCTACAACCAGCGGCATTTCCTCCCGCAGTTGTCGAGTGTTGATGATTTCTGCCGCCGTGCGCATGATCATCTTAAGATAAACATTTGCACTTTTCTGTCAACAAGCACGCCCGCTGGATTGTTCGCCGGCACCCTTCCGGCCGCTCACCGCAGAACAGCGCAAGCGGCCTCGACCGTGGCGGAGAAACTTTGCTTCTTGCGCGCGGCGATGCGCCGAATCTTTTCGGCAACGGCTTCGGTGAGCATCACCTGCTTCCGCACCTTGCCGAGCTTTTTGCGCCCTGCACCGCGGCGAGACCCGCCCCAGACGACGGGCCGAGAAAAGTCGAAATAGTCCGATACGTCGTCTCCCGCATCGAAACGACCCTCAAGATTGTCCGCAGTGGTTTTGGTAGATTTTGATTTCATTCTGTCTGCTCCTTCTGGCGCTGATGATGCGCAAAACATGGCCGCGCAACGTTGCAATGACCGTCCAGAATTTGCCGTCAATCACTCCGATCGCCAGCATGCGATCCTTGCTCACCGATCTGGCTGGTCCGCCAACCACGATGCCATCCCACATTTTTGCACCGTTTCGAAATCGATACCGTGCTTTGACGCGTTGGAGCGACTTTTCGGCGGATCATATTCAAACAGCACACTTGGAAGTTTACACACACTTTCAAGTTTTGCAAGACCAGCAAGTCTTCCCTCCGCACCACTCAACTCGGGCGACAGTCCCGCACCGTTTTGACAGTGTTTCTCCCCACTGATTGTTGAGGCCTCAATCCATCCCGATTGCTCTCAACCCTTCCTTGCGCGCGGCGCGCGCAAGCGCATCGTCAAGGGTCACGAATCCGAGTGCTGCAACATCCGCCCCAGCCAGCACGATCGCCGCCGCGAGTTGCAATGCGTCTGCGGCTCGCAGCCCATGCGTGAAAAGTAATCGCCGGGAAGCAGCCCGAACGGCCGCGCTCGGAAGAACCTCGTGCGCCCGATCCATGAC